>JBJEJT010000395.1:0-7485 GCA_051878255.1 Candidatus Cryptobacteroides sp.
AAAGTCAAAGAGACAACCCTCAGTTTATTGGACATACTGCCGCTGCTTCTCTCATCTTTAGTTGATCCATCTTCCACAATCACAAAGATATTTTCTCTTGATGATGCATTATCTATCAAGAAGTTGGAGAACCAGTCCTCCTCAATCTTATATGAGCCGGCATCTATAATCTTGTCACAGCATTGTATTGTGCGTGTGTAGAAATCAGAGACAGAAGACAATTTCAAAGCCTCCGGAAGGTATGGATTGACATTGTCAACAGTACAATCAAATGATTCGGCATTCAGATAAAGCCGGGCAAGCAATGCATAAGCAAACCCCTGTGTTACCCTTCCATAATATGAGGAACGGTTTGAGTCATTGATGACAGGCAACTTAGGAGCTGCATCTTCGAGGAAAGAGACCAATTTTGCCCACACCTCGGGAGCTGACATCAACGGTTTTGTCTCTGATTTGAACTCCTCTGTATAAGGAATACGTCCGAAACAATCAAAGAGCATATAAAAGTAATATGACCTCAAAGTACCCAATTCACAGGTGTATTCATCATATTCCTTCTGTGGAATTACATCCTTGTATTCTTCAAGAATGGAGAGAGTCTTATTACAGCCGACAGCACCGGAAATGGTCGTATTCCAGATATTCTCAAAAGCACCAGCCATAGGGTTCCAGGTGTGGTTGTTGAGTCTGGACCAATAACCGCCGTCTGCCCAATGCTTGCCTGGCAATCTTACCGGGCAAAGACACTCATCAGAAGTCAGGGATGCAACACCCCAATATCCCCAATGGTCGTGGAGCCACTTGATATCTGCATAGGCCTGTCCCACCAGCATTACGGCATTGTCAGGGTTTGACATAATTTCCTCAATTGTCGGATTGCCATAATTTTTTTCTTCCAGCATATCGTCACAAGACACCGCGACAAACAAGGATGCCAGAGAAAGTATTCCTATTAATATCTTTTTCATACTATGAAATATTCATTTAAAAGAGACTGATGTTCAAACCGATTAAGACTGTTGCTACAGTAGGATAGAAGTCGCAATAATCGATTCCCGGATTCCATACTGATGTCGTATTGACCTCTGGATCCTGACCGCTATACTTGGTAATAGTAAACAGATTTTGACCAGTGAGATATAATCTCAGATTATCTATGTATTTATTTTCCTTGAATCTGAACGTATAACCTACGGTCAAGTTATCCAGTTTAAGATAGGAACCGTCCTCCAGATAATAGTCAGAGAAGTATGTCTTGTTTGTATATTGAGTGTGTTCTTTTGACACATCTTTCATAAACACATTCATAGACTGTGATTTATCAGGTCCGTACGCCCAACGCGTGATGTTGAGAATCTTGTTTCCTACAACTCCGCGAAGGAATATGGAAATATCCAAATCTCTCCATTTGACCGTATTGTTCCATCCATAAGTAAAGAATGGCTGAGCACTGCCCAAAAGCATTCTCTGACTAGGATCCGGTTCATCTGTAAGTCCACCTGCCGGAGTTTTGAAAAGCCAGGTTCCATCGCTCAGGATTCTGTCAAACTTATATCCATAGAAAGCTCCTACTGGCTGACGTTCAACAAGAATTTGAGTGTTGGTGTTCATAATACCGTTCTCCCCCACGCCGCCGGTAGTTGTTTCTTTGTAATTGAATCCCTTCGTCGGATCTGAAAGTTTCGTAATTACATTATGGTTGTAAGAAAGAGTGGGAGTCGTAACCCAAGTCCAATCCTTAGTCTTGACAGGAACACCGCTAATGGCGAGTTCAACACCGTAACTGTCCATCTGACCGGCATTGGCAAGAAGCGTAGGGTACTGATACGGAGGAGTCGGAACATCGTAATCCCAAAGAAGATCACGGGTCTGACGATAGTAAATATCCAGACTTCCGTAGAGCCTGTTGTCAAGGAATGCGAAATCCAGACCGAGGTTGTACTCGTATTTCTTCTCCCAACGGAGATCTGGGTTCACATTTCGGCTGACACCATAGGTGTTAACATATGCCCCCTGGTACCAGAACTTCCCCATCTTGTCAAGAATCGCCACAGATTGCAAATCAGATGCGAGATTGTTTCCGGTAACACCAAAACCAAGACGAAGTTTGAGATCATCCACACCTTTTGCATTTTCCATAAAATCCTCTCCGGTAATCCTCCAGCCAAGAGAAACTGCCGGGAACCAACCCCATTTGTTATTGGAGCCGAAACGGGAAGAACCTTCACGACGAAGAGATGCAGAAACCAGATACTTTTCAGCATAATTATAATTTACACGGGCAAAAATTGCCGCCAAAGTATTGGAATTTCTGTAGGAGTCAACCTCGACATCCTTATTTTCAGCTGTACCGTCTCCAATCTTGTAATATTTTATATTATCAGTCAAGAATCCCTTGTTAGCGATATTTTCACCATCATACAAGAAATTCTGATATGAGAAGCCGGCGACAGCTGCAATGCTATGCTTGTTGAATGACTTAGAGTAATCAGCCGTAATTTCATAAAGTTGGCTAAGGTTCATATCTGAACCACGACCAGCCTTACCACTGTTTGCACCATCAGTAGAAATT
The DNA here is from genome assembly GCA_051878255.1 of Candidatus Cryptobacteroides sp. Lineage (GTDB taxonomy): Bacteria > Bacteroidota > Bacteroidia > Bacteroidales > UBA932 > Cryptobacteroides. Next base: position 2,573 of record JBJEJT010000395.1, read on the forward strand.
GTCTTATTTGCCCAATAACTATGATTATCACCTTCTTCCATTGCGATGAAAGCATTGAGTTTCAATCCTTCGACTGGCACTATATTAAGAGTAGCTTTTATGGAACCTCTGAAATAATTACCTTCTTTATAGGACTCCTTCTGATTCATATTCTCTACAGGATTGGATTGTCCTGTACCTGATGGACTGAAATAACCTGAAGCTGTTGTTGAATCATAAATCGGGTAGGTTGGATTCAGGATGGAAGCCATCTTGAAATCCCCGCAGAAATAGTCATTTCTGTAATGCATATATGAAAGGTCATATTGCAAATCCAACCAACCGTTCAAGGCCTTTTGAGATGCAGCGATTTTTCCGATTATCTCCTCACGATTATTGTTCTTGGCAATACCCTCGGCATTCTTGTAATTTACAGATGCTCGATAATTGAACTTACGTGACGAGCCGACAATAGCAAGATTATGATTATGCGTAATAGCGGCTTTTCTCGTCAGTTCTTTCATCCAATCAGTGTTGTAGCCTCCATCATATATTGTCGGGACAACAGCCCCTCCAGACAATTCCTCAAGATTACGGAACTCCTCCGGAGTAGCCATCCCGGTATCCCCGTTCCGCATAGAAACCGAAGCATATCCGGAATACTCGACACGGGTGTTGGCAACCTCGGAGAAGTTGTCGCCGCGCTTGGTAGTGATGATGATCACGCCATTTGTACCGCGGGTACCGTAGATTGCGGCTGCGGAACCGTCCTTGAGGACATCCATTGAGGCGATCTCATCCGGGGAGATGTTGTCGATGTTGCTTACCGGGACACCGTCCACGATGTAGAGAGGGGATGTACCGGCACCCTTGTCGAGTGTGGAGAATCCACGAATCTGGACATTGAAACCTGTGGATGTAGGGTCGGAAGTGGTGCGGCTGATGTTCAGACCGGCGACCTTGCCCTGGAGAAGACCTATCGGGCTGGTCTTCACTCCGGCATTGAAGTCTTCAGACTTGACAGAAGCCACGGAACCGGTAACCTCCTTTTTCTTCTGGGAACCGTAACCTATTGCCACGGCTTCTTCAAGAAACATTGCGTCTTCCTTGAGGTGGATTTCTGCAGGGAGTTCGGATGCCACGAAAACCTGGGTCGCATAACCCATACATCCGACCTCAATCAGGGCTGAAGGACCGGAAACCTTCAGCACGAAGTCTCCGTCAATGCCCGTCGAAATACCATTGGAAGTATTCTGTTCTAGAACCGTCGCGCCGATTACCGGACCGAGATTGTCAATGACTATGCCCTTGACTTCATATCCGTTTTGCGCATACAGGTCTGCCCCCCCCAATAGAGAAATCAGGAGAGAAGCAGCGCAAAGAGATAATATCTTTTTCATTTACAGTTATTTGAATGGTTAGTTATTTCGTCTTGATGAATTTTACCGACAAGGCACCGAGCACGAGGAACACCCCTGCCACAAGGAACATACTCACCTGTGCCCCGCCCACGAGTTTGAGGATGAGACCCCCGCAGGCAGCTGCCACTATCTGAGGCAGGCAGATGGTGCCGTTGAACAGTCCCAGATAGGTGCCGATATGCTCTCCTGAAAGGGAATTGGTGAGGAGTGTGAAAGGTATTGCGAGCATCGCGGCCCAGGCAACGCCTATGAGAAGGAAAGAGATGAAGAGCAGGTACTGGTCGTGGATGAAGAACACCGACGCGAACCCGGCTGCCCCAACCAGAAGGCTCACCACGTAAGCCACCTTGATGGACTTGAACTTAGGGATCACGAGAGCCCAGAGGACGGAACCCACTGCCTGCACCGCGAAGAGTATGCCCACCCAGTTGCCTGCCGTCTGATACCCCTCGGATGCTGCGTCAGTCGTACCCCATACGGTGTCCGCGATTGCTCCGTTGGTGTAGGTCCACATATAGAGGAAAGCCGCCCAGCAGAAAAACTGCACAAGACCCACCGTCCAGAATGCGGACGGGGCATTTTTGAGCAGCTGCCACATACTCGGGGACTTGCCTTCCGCCTTTTTCTCATCGATTCCGTGGAACTCCGCATATTCTTTCGGCGGCATCTCCTTTACCTTGAAAGTGGTGTAGATGACACAGAGTATGAGAATCGCCGCACCGACATAGAACGACCATTTGACGGAGTCCGGGATCTGACCCTCGGGGGCAGTGTTGGCTATGCCCACCCACGCGAAAAGGAAAGGGAAGATATAACCTACGAGGCTGCCCGCATTGCAGAGGAAGGACTGGATTGAATAGGCTTTGGCTTTCTGCTCCTCATTCACCATATCTCCGACGAGCATCTTGAAAGGCTGCATCGCCATATTGATGGAGGTGTCCAGCAGCATAAGGGATATGAGCCCGAAAATCATCGCCCCGCCCACTGCGAGACCGAAACTTCCGGCGTTTGGCAGCATACACATCACAAGGACGGCGATGAGTGCCCCGAGGAAGAGGTAAGGGATGCGGCGTCCGAGACGGCACCAGGTCCTGTCGCTGAACTTGCCCACGAGAGGCTGCACGACCATACCCATAAGCGGAGGAAGAATCCAGAAAAAACTCAGGCTGTGGGGGTCTGCGCCAAGGGTCGCGAAAATCCGGCTGATATTGGCGCTCTGAAGAGAATATGCTATCTGCACTCCAAAGAAACCGAAACTGAGGTTCCAAAGTTGCCAAAATGTAAGATTTGGTCTGGCAGGTTTCATTTGTGGCTGTTTTTAGTGTTTTCTGTTACAAAATTCAAATGTGGAATGCGAATATAATTATTAGTTGAAATATAATTTGGACCAGATAGGACGAACAGATGTTATTGGCGGACGAATTGCAATTTTTTGCTGACGAACAGAAGGAAGCAATTTGAATTTTGACAGAAAATACCTATCTTGCAGTGTCTTTGAAGACCAGGGAATCTGAAACGGTCAAATTCCCAAGCAACCTGTCACGACACTGAAACGATGAAACCGGGAAACAGAATCACGAATAGGCATACGGATTTGTGGATAATCGCAGGCTTTGCCGCAGCACACGCCGTCACAGCCGCAGCTCTGGGAGGGATGCGTATAAATGACGAGCTTCTGCTGACCCTGCTGACGATGGCAATGACCGTGATCCTGTGCTTCAGGCGCAACCTCAACATAGAAATAACGGCAGCCTGCGCGATTCTGGTCAATGTCCTGGGCTTCCTCATAGGCACCGAGGGAGGCTACCTGCTCGGCAAGCTGCTGCACAACCAGACGGCAGCCCGCACGGCAGCCACTTTCCTCACCACGCTGATTCTCGGCTTCGGAATAAGTTCCCTCTCCAAGGCGCTCGTCCACGACAACAGCCGCATTACGCCAAAGCTGGGACGCAAATCGAACCTGCGCATACTCATCGCTGCCTTTGCATTCATTTTCCTGCTCAGAATCATAGTCTTCATCTTCTCATCGGCGGACAGGTCCTCCTGGCAGAGCATCGAGATGCTGTCGATACTGATGTCCAATTCCGCCGTTGTCATCACCACAATCTGCATCAACATCATCTTCGTCCGTTCAGCCGGAAAAATCAGGCACGACATCAGGCGTTCCCTGAAATGGACAATGTACAGCCTGTTCTTCATCGCAATGGCTGCGGCGATGTCGTTCCTCGTGTGCCTCGACCCGAACTGCCCCGTCAGGGCGGAATGGTCGGTGGAATATGTGCAGCTGAACCTGCTGAGCCTGATCGTGGAAGTTTCCGTATATAGCATCGTCTATCTCGCGAACTATGCCTTCGACATCCAGCAGGCAATAGCCAAGGAAAGGGAGGAACGGCACACGGCACAGTTCCGCTACGAAAAACTCAAGCAGCAGGTGAACCCCCATTTCCTGTTCAATTCGCTGAACGTGCTGGACGGGCTTGTGCAGGACGGCCAGAACGGGAAAGCGAGCGAATTCATCCAGAAACTTGCAGGATTGTACAGATATATGCTTGGCAGCGAAGACGAGAAGATGGTTCCGCTGAGCCGGGAAATGGATTTTGTGAATTCCTACATCGAACTGATGAGGGTACGCTTCCCTGAGGGCTTCGAAGTGGAGGAATCCGTTATGAAGGACGACTTCCCGAAATGCGTGCCTCCGTGCGCAGTCCAGATGCTGGTGGAAAACGCATTCAAACACAACGGAATCTCGCCGGACAATCCATTGAGGATTTCGATATTCACGGACGGGGAGAGCATCACTGTCACAAACACGCTCATCCCGAAGAACAGCCTCGCGCCGTCCACCGGCGTGGGTCTGAAATATATTGAGGAACAATACAAGGACCTGGCGAACAGGGAGGTGGACATTGTTGGATCGGAAGACGAATATAGAGTGAAACTGCCTCTGCTTGAAAACATCAGGCAGACCGAGAACTAATACTGAAACTATGAGAGTACTGATTGTTGAAGACGAAGAGATGGCTCGCAAATCCCTTATTCGGAGCCTGGAAAAGAATTATCCGCAGATTCAGGTTGTAGGATGCACCGGTTCTGTCTCCGAAACCGTGGACTGGCTCAAGAGCCACGGGTCCGACGAGGCAGGAATGCACGGCGGATGGACTGAAGACAGCGGTGTGGACATCATATTTATGGATGTGGAGCTGTCGGACGGGAACTGTTTCGAGATATTCAGACAGACCGATGTCAAGGCAAGGGTGATAATGACCACAGCCTACGACACCTATGCAATCAAGGCTTTCGAAGCCGGTTCCATAGACTATCTGCTCAAACCCATCAACCCGGCAGACCTGGACCGGTCCATCCGGAGGGCTATGGAAAGGCCCAACGACATCAATGCCATAATCAGACAGCTCGGACTGGGCGACGAAAAGAAAAAGGAGAGGCTGATAGTCAAAATCAACGACCGCATCGTCCCGGTACGCATCGACGAGATCGCCTATTTCTACTCCGAAG
>JBJEJT010000396.1:0-7457 GCA_051878255.1 Candidatus Cryptobacteroides sp.
GCGACCAAGGTGATTGATTGCCTTATTGTGTCTCATACTTTATAGGTTCTTTTTCTTTGGTTCAATATTATACTTGGTAACATCCATACCGAATGAAAGCTTCATCTTCTCCACGAGGAGGTCGATTTCGTTGAGGGACTTCCTTCCGAAGTTCCTGAACTTCATCAACTCTGCCCTAGAATAGCTTACCAGGTCTGCGAAGGTGTCGATGTCGGCAGCCTTGAGGCAGTTGTAAGCCCTGACTGAAAGTCCCATATCGGAGAGTTTTGTCAGGAGAAGGTGTCTCATATGGAGTGACTCCTCGTCAAGTTCTTTCGCATCGGACTCGACAGTGCTCTCAAGAGCAAGTTTCTTGTCGTCAGTGAAAAGCTTGAAGTGGTAGATGAGGATGTTGGCAGCCTCCTGAAGAGCCATATTCGGAGTTATCGAACCGTCAGTGGTAATTTCGAGGTTCAACTTCTCATAGTCGGTCTTCTGCTCGACACGCCAGTTCTCCACCGTCCAATTGACATTGCGGATAGGAGTGTAGATTGCATCCACCGGAATGGTTCCGATAGGGGCATTCTCATCCCTGTTGTCGTCAGCCGGCACGAAACCACGACCCTTTGAAACAGTCAGGGAAATTTCCAACTTCACTGAAGGTTCGAGGGTGCAGATGTGGAGATCCGGATTCAACACCGTGAAAGAAGACAATCCCTTGGAGATTTCCTCAGCGGTAAACTCCTGTTTTCCGCTGATAACAATGTTTGCCACTTCGGAATCCACAGTCTCGACCATCCTCTTGAAACGAACCTGCTTGAGGTTGAGAATGATGTCCTGCATTCCCTCAACCACACCCGGAATGGTGGCGAATTCCTGATCAACACCTGAAATCCTGATTGAGTTGATAGCAAAACCCTCTAATGAAGACAGGAGAATACGTCTGAGGGCGTTACCGATTGTCTGTCCGTAGCCAGGCTCCAGAGGCCTGAACTCGAAGCGTCCGACGGTATCGGTACCTTCAAGCATAATCACCTTGTCCGGTTTCTGAAATGCTAAGATTGCCATAATGCTTCTGGTGTTAAAAGGTTACTTAGAGTACAACTCGACGATGAGCTGCTCGTTGATTGTCTCAGGGATTTCCTCACGTACAGGTACGTTGAGGTATTTGCCTGTGAGAGTCTTCGGGTCGAACTCGAGCCAGGAATACTTGGCTGCGGAAGCTGCGCTCCTTGTGATAACCTCGAGGCTCCTTGACCTTTCCCTGACAGAAACCACGTCCCCCGGCTTTACGATAGCGGAAGGAATGTTGCAGACCTCTCCGTTGAGCTTGATGTGGCAGTGGGTTACGAGCTGACGTGCTGCAGCTCTCGTAGGGGCGATGCCAAGACGGTAAACGATATTGTCAAGGCGGGACTCGAGAAGGAAGATAAGGTTCTCACCTTTCTGACCCTTCATCCTGGAAGCCTTCTCGTAAAGGTTGCGGAACTGTCTTTCAAGAAGTCCGTAGGTGTACTTGACTTTCTGCTTCTCCTTGAGCTGGGTACCGTACTCTGATTTTTTCTTTCTCTTGCTTGCGAGACCGTGCTGTCCCGGAGGGAAGTTTCTCTTTTCGAAATCCTTGTCGGTTCCGTAGATTGGCTCGCCGAATTTACGTGCAATTTTGGTGCTTGGTCCAATATATCTTGCCATAGTAATTCTCCTTTAGATTGTAAACTGACTAAAATTAAACTTTACGATGGCCCTTAGGACGGCATCCGTTGTGCGGCATAGGAGTGACGTCGATGATCTCGGTCACTTCGATTCCTGCACCGTGGATAGTCCTGATTGCTGACTCACGTCCTGCTCCCGGACCTTTCACATAAGCCTTGACCTTGCGAAGTCCGAGGTCATAGGCAGTCTTTGCACAATCCTCGGCTGCAACCTGCGCTGCGTAAGGAGTGTTCTTCTTCGATCCCCTGAAACCACTCTTGTCTGCAGATGACCAGCTGATCACCTGTCCCTGGCTGTTGGTCAGAGAAATGATAACGTTGTTGAAGGTTGATGAAATATGAGCCTCGCCACAAGCGTCAACCTTGACAACTCTCTTTTTTGTTGTTGTAGTTTTCTTTGCCATAATTCATCGACTATTTGGTTGCCTTCTTCTTGTTTGCAACGGTTTTCTTCTTACCCTTCCTCGTACGGGCGTTGTTCTTGGTGCTCTGTCCGCGTACAGGGAGACCGATACGGTGACGGATGCCTCTGTAGCAACCGATATCCATAAGACGCTTGATGTTCATCTGGATGGTTGAACGGAGTTCTCCCTCGATTTTGTACTCGTTGGCGATGATGCTACGGATGCCCGCAATCTGCTCATCGTTCCAGTCACCGCACTTGATGTCATAATCGATGTTCAACTCAGAAAGAATTTTCCTCGCTGAGCTTCGGCCGATTCCGAAGATATAGGTAAGTCCTATCTCTCCCCTTTTGTTGTTAGGTAAATCAACACCGGCTATTCTTGCCATAACTATCTATACTTAAATTGTTAACAAATCAGTGATTATCCCTGGCGCATCTTGAACTTAGGGTTCTTCTTGCAAATCACGTAGAGACGGCCTTTGCGCTTTACGATCTTGCAGTCCTCGCTGCGCTTTTTTATGGATGCTTTAACTTTCATAACTAAAGTTTTTATTTATATCTGAAAGAAATTCTTCCTTTTGACAAATCATAAGGTGACATTTCAACCCTGACCTTGTCCCCGGGCAGAATCTTGATGTAGTTCATCCTCATCTTTCCGGAAATGTGGGCGATGATGACGTGACCATTCTCAAGCTCGACCTTGAACATAGCATTCGGCAGAGTCTCAATGATAACGCCTTCTTGTTCAATAGCTGATTGCTTCGGCATAAAATATCACATTAAAATTTACAAAAAACTAACACTCGATAAAATCAAAGGTCGAAAGTTGCTCAGCGTGGCCTTTACGGACAACAACCGTAAGCTCGAAGTGCGCTGCATTCCTATGGTCAGCTGTCCTCACAGCCCAGCCGTTCTTGTCCAAGTACACACTTTTGGATCCGGCATTGATCATAGGTTCTATGCAAATCGTCATTCCGTTGCGGAGTTTCGGACCCTGACCCTTTCTCCCGTAATTGGGAATACCCGGGGCTTCGTGCATCCTGGTTCCTATACCGTGGCCTTCCAGCTCACGGACAACTGAAAATCCGAATGATTCGGCGTACGACTGTACCGCGTGTCCGATGTCACCGACCCTGTTTCCGTCAATCGCCGCGGCTATGCCCTCGTAGAGGGAAGCCTTGGTCACCTCAAGGAGCCTGGCGGTCTCCGCATCGACCTCGCCGACGGCGAAAGTGTATGCGGAGTCGCCATTGTAACCCTTGTAGTAGGTTCCGCAGTCCACAGAAACGATGTCTCCCTCCTTGAGGACGTAGTCCGACGGAAAGCCGTGGACTACGACATCGTTCACAGAGATGCAGAGCGCTGCCGGAAAACCGTCATATCCGAGGAAACTCGGCACTGCGCCGTGGTCGCGTATGAAAGTCTCAGCCACCCTGTTCAACTCCAGTGTTGTCACACCCGGGGCGACGATCTTCCCGACCTCAGCCAATGTGCGGGAAACGAGAATCCCGTTTTCCTTCATCAGCTGTATTTCCTCTTCTGTTTTCGGTGCTACCATCTTCTTCGACTTTATTCAAGATTACATACCTGAACGTCCTTTCAGACGACCGGTCTTCATCAGTCCGTCATAATGACGCATCAAAAGATAGCTTTCAATCTGCTGGAGGGTGTCGAGAACTACTCCGACAAGAATCAGGAGGGATGTACCGCCATAGAAACTTGCGAACTTGTTATTGACGCCGAGCAGGATTGCGAATGCCGGGAGAATAGCGATGATGGCAAGGAAGAATGAACCTGGAAGAGTGACTCTCGACATAATTGAATCGAGATACTCGACGGTTTTCTTGCCTGGCTTCACTCCCGGGATGAATCCGCCGTTCTTGCGCATATCTTCAGCCATCATAGTCGGATTGACGGTGACGGCAGTGTAGAAGAATGTGAAAATTATGACAAGAAAAGCGAAGACCAGATTGTACCATACTCCAGTGTAGTCACTGAACACGGCTGCAAGTCCCCTCGTTGCATCGAACTTGGAGAAAATCAGCGGGAAGAGCATAAGAGCCTGGGCGAAAATGATAGGCATCACGCCGGCTGCATTTATCTTCATAGGTATGTACTGGCGCACTCCACCGTACTGTTTGTTGCCCACGACCCTCTTGGCGTACTGTACAGGAACCTTCCTGACAGCCTGCACGAGGGCGATGGCTGCGATGAACACGAAGAAGAGGACAATCAGCTCGAATATGAGCAGGACTGCTCCACCGAGGGAGTTTCCAAGTTTCGCTGTGACCTCGGCAGTGAGGGCGAAAGGAAGACGGGCGATGATACCTACCATAATGATGAGTGAGATACCGTTTCCTATTCCCCTGTCAGTGATTCTTTCTCCGAGCCACATCACGAACATCGTACCTCCGATGAGGATGATTGTGGAAACCAGATTGTACCAGAAGTTCGACCAGCCGAGCTGATTGACTGCAACGAATGCACTTGCAGGAACCTGCTGGTGCAAAGCTGCCATATAGGCAGGACCCTGGATGCAGAGAATCAGTATGGTCAGATACCTGGTGTACTGGTTCATCTTCCGGTGTCCGCTTTCGCCCTCCATCTGCAGTTTGCGGAAATAAGGGACGAAAACACCAAGAAGCTGGATGACGATTGAAGCCGAAATGTACGGCATCACACCCAGCGCAAAGATTGAAGCGTTTCCGAAAGCTCCGCCGGAGAACATATCAAGAAGGCCTACGAGACCCTCCTGAGCGAAGTCCTGCATATTGGCAAGCTGGGAAGCATCTATGCCCGGAAGCACGATGAAGCTTCCGAGGCGATAGACCAGCAGGAGGAGGAGAGTGTAACCTATCCTGTTCCTGAGCTCCTCAATCTTGAAGATATTCTTGATTGTCTGAATGAACTTCTTCATTATTTCAGAGTATTAGCTTTTCCGCCCGCAGCCTCGATTTTGGCAACAGCGGATTTTGAAAATGCGTTTGCAGTCACTTCCACAGCCTTGGTAATAGTACCGTTGCCGAGAATCTTCACGAGGTCGTTCCGTCCTGCGTAACCAGTCTCACGGAGGGTGTCGAGGGTTATCACGCTGAGATTGTTCTCAGTTGCGATGAGCTCGAGCACGTCGATGTTGATAGCCTTGTACTCAATACGGTTAGGGTTGGTGAAGCCGAATTTCGGAAGACGTCTCTGAATAGGCATCTGACCGCCTTCGAATCCAGTCTTGCGTGAGTAACCGGAACGTGCCTGTGCTCCCTTGTGTCCACGTGTAGATGTTCCACCGTGTCCTGAGCCTTCGCCGCGACCGATTCTTTTCTCCCTGCCCCTGGAACCTGCTGCAGGTGTCAAATTGTTCAATTTCATATTCTGTCCCTCCTTATTTTACTTCTTCAACAGTTACCAGGTGCAGAACTTTCGCAATCATACCCTTGTTCACAGGGTTGAGCTCGAGTTCCACGCTCTGGTGGATTCTGTGGATTCCGAGAGAAGCAAGATTTGCAATCTGCCTCTTGGTGGCTCCGCTTCTGCTCTTGATCTGGGTGATTTTAACTTTTGCCATAATTGTGAGCCTCCTTAACCTTTAAATACTCTACTCATCGGAATACCGCGGAGACCCGCTACAGTGTAGGCGTCACGCATCTCGGTAAGAGCCGCAACGGTTGCCTTCACGAGGTTGTGAGGGTTGGATGAACCCTTTGACTTCGCAAGCACGTTGTGGATTCCCACTGACTCGAAAACAACACGCATCGCACCACCGGCCTTCACTCCGGTACCTGGAGCCGCAGGTTTCATAAACACGCGTGCACCACCGAACTTGGCTTCCTGCTCGTGAGGAATGGTGTGGTTGAGAACCGGAACCTTCACGAGGTTCTTCTTTGCATCCTCCACGCCCTTTGAAATTGCAGTAGTGACCTCGTTGGCTTTGCCAAGACCATAACCTACAACGCCGTTCTCGTCACCAACTACAACAATGGCTGCAAAGCTGAAGTGACGACCACCCTTGGTAACCTTGGTCACCCTCTGGATGGCAACGAGTCTGTCCTTGAGCTCAAGGTCAGATGTCTTTACTTTCTTAACATTTGTATTTGCCATAGTCTTAACTTTTTAGAATACGAGGCCGCCTTCACGGGCGCCATCTGCCAAACTTTTAACCCTACCGTGATAGAGATAGCCGCCACGGTCAAATGAGATGGTGGTGATACCTTTGGCAAGCGCACGCTCGGCAATTTTCTTGCCTACAAGTGCCGCAGCCTCAACTCCAGTCTTGCCCTTGCAATCCACGACGAGTTCCTTGTCGTTTGATGCGGCAGCTGCGAGAGTTACACCTTTGAGGTCATCGATAACCTGTGCGTAGATCTGCTTGTTGCTTCTGAAAACAACGAGACGAGGCCTTTCAGCAGTACCATTGACGACCTTGCGGATACGGTAGTGAATTCTCTTTCTTCTTTCAATTTTATTCAATGCCATAACTTAGTCCTCCATTATTTAGCGCCTGCTGACTTACCTGCCTTGCGGCGAAGTGTCTCGCCTACGAACTTGATACCCTTACCCTTGTAAGGTTCAGGCTTACGGAATGAGCGTATTTTCGCAGCAACCTGTCCGAGAAGCTGTTTGTCACAGCTCTTGAGCACGAGTACCGGATTGGCACCTTTCTTCACAGGTTCAGCCTCAGCCTTGACCTCGACCGGAAGCATCATATGGATCTCGTGGGAGAAACCGAGTGAGAAAACGAGCATCTGACCAGCTACGTCCACACGGTAACCGACACCGACAAGTTCCTGCTTGATTGTGTAACCTTCTGAAACACCTACCACCATATTGTGGATGAGAGCACGGTAAAGTCCGTGAAGTGAACGGTGACGGGGAAGATCTGTCGGACGAGTCAATTTCACAACATTGTCCTCAACGGTGACAGTGATATCCGGATCAACTTTCTGGCTCAACTGTCCGAGAGGTCCTTTAACCTTGACCACATTCCCGGATGCGATCTCCACGGTCACTCCGGCTGGAAGGTTTACAGGCAATTTACCAATTCTTGACATTATTCGATAGTTTTTAGATTAATAAACATAACACAGAACCTCGCCTCCAACGTTCAGGTCCTTTGCCTCTTTGTCGGTGATGATTCCCTTGGAAGTGGAAATGATCGCGATTCCGAGTCCGTTCAGGACACGTGGAAGGTTCTCGACATCCACATACTTTCTCAAACCCGGCCTGGAAACACGCTCAATGCTCTTTACGGCTGCGGTTTTAGTCTGAGGATGGTACTTCAGAGCGATTTTGATCGTGTTGAAAGGAGTGCCTTCAACTACCTTGTAGCTGAGGATGTAACCTTTCTCGCAAAGGATCTTGGTGAT
>JBJEJT010000397.1:0-1833 GCA_051878255.1 Candidatus Cryptobacteroides sp.
TGGACTCATAATGAATGCAGGAATATCCGTATTTGACCAGGATATCGGAATAGACGATACTGTTCACGACTTTCCGGTTCTCAACTTCGGCAAACCCGACTATCTCCGGAGGTTGCCCGTCAGGACAGCATCCTCCAGCCCATAGTATCGTCTTGGCAATCATATCGCGCTTTTTCTCAAATTTCCCCCTGGTCCAGTGCCTGTTTCCGAAAGATGAGAAGTCGGTGTCGGAAAGAGAAGTCCCGTCATCGTGCCAGTCGAAAAAGTTTTCGAGGTTCCAGAACATAATGTCCTGGGCGTGGACGGGGGTCAGGCATATCAGGGGCACTGCGGCGGCTATCAATATGGGTTTCATAGTTCTTTGTTTTTTAGATCCCCGATCAGGTCGGGGATGACGTGGAGAGGGTTAGGAAATGACGCAATCCGCTTGGGATGACGTGGGCAGGGTCAGGGGTGACGCAATCCGCTTGGGATGACGTGGGCAGGGTCAGGGGTGACGCAATCCGCTTGGGATGACGTGGGCAGGCTGGAAAGGAGCCTGTTTCCGGGATGCAATATCGGCATTATGCTCCTGATTCATTGATGGAAAAAGAAAAACATTTGCTATTTTTGCGCTCCTAACGTAAAAAAGATAAAAAATGTCACTCAAATGCGGTATAGTAGGGCTTCCGAATGTCGGTAAATCCACTCTTTTCAATTGCATAAGTTCGGGAAAGGCACAGAGCGCCAATTTTCCATTCTGTACGATAGACCCGAACATAGGTTCGACCATAGTGCCTGACAAAAGGCTCGATGCCCTCAATGAACTCTGCCATCCCAAGTCCCTCGTGCCTGCGACTGTCGAAATAGTGGACATAGCCGGACTTGTCAAGGGTGCCAGCAAGGGGGAAGGTCTGGGCAATCAGTTCCTCGCCAACATCAGGGAGACAGATGCCATCCTGCACGTGCTCAGATGCTTTGACGACCCCAACATAGTCCACGTGGACGGAAGCGTGGACCCGGTCAGGGACAAGGAGGTCATTGACCTGGAACTGCAGATAAAGGACCTGGAGACGGTGGAGAACAGACTTGCCAAGGTCAGCAAACAGGCACAGGTGGGCGACAAGAATGCCAAGAAACTTCTGGACATACTCCTGCGCTACAAGGAGGCTCTCGAAAGCGGAAAGAACTGCCGCAGCGTGAAACTGGATTCTCCGGAGGACATTGCCCTCGGCAAGGAACTGTTCCTGCTCACAGACAAGCCTGTGATGTATGTCTGCAATGTGGACGAGGCTTCGGCAAAGGACGGAAACAAATATGTGGATGCGGTGCGGGAGGCTGTCAAGGACGAAGAGGCAGAGATTCTGGTGATTTCCGCGAAAATTGAATCAGACATTGCCGAGATGGAGACTTTCGATGAGAGGCAGATGTTCCTCGAAGAACTCGGACTTGAGGAATCAGGTTGCGTAAGGCTCATACAGTCGGCTTATTCACTCCTGAATTTGAGAACTTTCTTCACTGCCGGAGCCGACGAGGTGAGGGCGTGGACCATACACGTTGGGGACAAGGCTCCAAAGGCTGCCGGGGTCATCCATACAGATTTCGAGAAAGGATTCATACGTGCCGAGGTCATCAAATACAACGACTTCATCACTCTCAAATCAGAGGCTGCCTGCCGTGCCGCCGGCAAACTCGGCGTGGAAGGCAAGGAGTACGTCGTACAGGACGGGGACATTATGCACTTCCTGTTCAACGTCTGATCCCCGTACCATCATTATTGACGTAGCAACATCATTCCCAGCGTAGCAACGTCATTTCCGGCATAGCAACACAATTCCAGGCGTAGCAACGTCA
>JBJEJT010000398.1:0-1818 GCA_051878255.1 Candidatus Cryptobacteroides sp.
TGTCAAATTGAATTCGGCAATTCGCTATTTTTGTGCGCCCATCCATTGCAGAATTAATTTGAATGCCAACTTTATGGCACCTGAATAAGAACTTAAGTCAAGATTTTATATGAAGAAACTGATAATCATTGCCGGCATCCTGCTGATTGCGCTTCCTCTTTCCGCACAGAAATGGGACAGGAATCTCGAAGTTGAAGCCTCGGAACTCAATCTCGTGGGCAAGGCTTTCTACGACACCCCGAACCCGTATCATAGAATCGACACCTGCCGATTCAAGGGCTTCACCCCGTCCGAGAATATGCAGTGTCGCTGTGCAGCCGGGCTTGCCGTACTTTTCACGACAGATGCAGAGGCCATAGGAGTGAAGATGGACTTTGACCACGCCAGTGACGAAGCCTACCGTTCCTACAGAGGTTTCGACCTCTATATCAGAAAGGACGGGAAATGGCTCTGGGCAGGGATGACGGATTTTCCATACAATCACAAAAACAAGGAATCCGTCCGCAGGATTGTCAAAGAAATGGCTCCGGGAGAAAAGGAATGTCTGCTCTATCTCCCTCTCTACACTGACATCAAATCCTGCAGAATCTGTGTTGCGGGAGCCACCCATATCGAGGCTATGGAATCCACTTTCAAGCACAAGATCGTCTTCCACGGCAGCAGTTTCACCCACGGCATAAGCACGGGCCGGTCGGGAATGAGTTATCCTGTGCAGTTTATGCGACGCACAGGCTTGCAGCCCATAACTCTCGGATTCAACGGCAACTGCAAGATGCAGCCGTATTTTGCGGATGTCCTTGAGGAAATCGATGCCGATGCCTATGTTTTCGATCCGTTTTCCAATCCGGACATCCCTATGATCAGGGAGCGTCTCAGACCTTTCATAGACAGGATGGTGAAAGCACATCCGGGCAAGCCCATCATAGTCCAGCGCACCATCTATTGGGAAATGGAGAATTTCGACACTGGGGCACAGAGGGAATTCGGAGGACGTCGTGCCCTTTCCGACAGCCTTATGGCAGAAATCTGCAAGGAGTACAAGGATGTCTATTATATCAAGCCGGACGCAGCCCTGCACAACGGGGAATCCTCCACCGCCGACGGGGTGCACCCGAATGACAATGGCTACTCCCTCTGGGAAAAATCCATCGAGAAGCCCATACTCAAAATCCTCAGGAAATACTACGAGGATATCCCGAAACGATAATCATCCACACCTGTGAAAAGGCTCTTGCCGAACCTGTGCGGGCGGTTGGGGAAATCGGTTTATGATTCCCGTCAATCGATGCTCACTGATGTCTGTAAGGGCAAGCCTGCCATTTCCCGCCCCTGAAGCGGTGCATTTCTTCCACGAGATGTACCCAGCGCAGGGTGTCATTGTTCTCAGGATAAAACTCCAGGAATTCTCCGTCAAGGAAAGTATAGAAGCGGCTTATGTCCGTACACATACCGAATGTCGGAATGGAGAGGACCGGTATTCTGAACTCAAGTTCCTTGCCTTTGAGGATGCCGGTGAAACTGAGGGCGGAGGCATCCAGCGCAAGTTTGCCCTCACCGCATATTATGGCAGTACAGTCGGCACCTATGAGTGAGCCGTATTCCGGAAGTACTCCCAACCTGACCTTTCCACTGTAGCGGAAATCCTTTTCAGCCACGGCTTCCGCAGCCCTCTTCCTCTCCATCAAGGTCCAGTCAGTCACTCTTGCAGGGCAGACGGAACTGCTTCCCAGGGGACGGAGACGGTACTTGGCGTCAAGTTCGACTGCATTGCCGCAGTGCTTGCAACTGAGGATGTTCCCATTGCAGGACATCTCGTAC
>JBJEJT010000399.1:0-1816 GCA_051878255.1 Candidatus Cryptobacteroides sp.
GGGACAAGTCTCTCGACGGTTCCATCCTCATCGACAACCTTATGGTCACGACCTCTGCTGCCGGAGAGATAGTATTCTCCCCTAAGATCTACTATCCTTTCGGGAACCAGTATGCCTACTCTTTCTACAGCTACTATCCGTACAGCAATACTGACGGAGAGCCTGCCTCGATAGTGGACGGAGCCTACAGCATCACCTACGAACTCGGAAACACCGATATCCTCTGGGCAAATTCCGTGGCAACCGACTACGATGGCGTGGCAGGCTACAACGCGGCTTACTGCCGTGCTGTGAAGAAAGATGGGATGGAGAGCACTTATTTCCCGAAACTCCAGTACAAGCACCTCCTTACCGCAATGGTCTTCAAGGTGGTCGGAAAAGACAGTGACATAGCCAATTACGATGTGAAGGTAACAGGTATGCAGATTACCAACACTTCCTCCAAGGCTATACTCACCGTTGCCGACAGCCAGGGAACGGGCTCCGGGGTCATCACGGGCAATGAGGATGGGGGCAGCATAGGTTTTACCGACCTTGACGTGGCTCCGACCTCGACAGCCTCCGAACTCTGCACCATCCTGGCAATGCCTGCGACCTCCTACACTGCTGAGATCACCCTCACTGTGGACGGAGCCAACCAGAGCACCGTGGCATTGAACATAGGCAGCGAGAGTACATCCTACAATGCCGGATACATCTATTATTTCACTGTCACCATCAACAATCCTCAGGAAGTGACCATCATCGAGACCGGTCTCGAGGAGTGGCTTCCTGGAGACAATCCTGAAGACGGCAAGGAAATATGATGCGTCCCGGAACTGCTTTGACAACCCTCCTTCTGCTCGCGGCACTGTGCTGCGGGCAGAGGAGTTTTGCCCAGCAGTTTTCCATTAGGTCCAACGCCCTTGCGACGGGCGTGATGCAGACCCCCGATTTCGGAGTGGAGATGACAGCCGGGGAGCACAGTTCGGTGGCTCTTTCGGTGGCAGGACATTACAAGCCCTACGGTATCGACTCAAAGGTGATAACCGTCCAGCCCCAGTACCGCTTCTGGTTTTCCGGGAGACCCCTGAATCGGGAATACGTTGGCGTGGCAGCGCTCTATGCCGGTTATGACATCAGACTCAAGGACAATATCTACAACGGGAATGCCGTCGGTGCCGGTATCACGGGAGGCTATGTGCTTTCTATGGGCAAGCGCTGGGGCATAGAGTTTTCCGGCGGTCTCGCCCTTATGCTGTTCAATCAGAAACGCTACAACAGTTCCGACAGTTACGAGGAATTTTATTCAGGCAACACCGATTGGGCAAATTCCAAGGGCTATTGTCTGATGCCTTTCAATATCGGAGTCACTTTCATCTACATCATCAAATGACCTCTCTCCGTAAATTCATCGTCTTTTTGCTCGTGCTGCTGTCTGCGCAGGGTCTGGATGCCCAGCAGATGAAGCGGGTGACGGGACGTGTGCTGGACAAAACGACGGGGAAAGCCATTGACCAGCAGCAGTTCGGCATCAGAATCTACGGCTTCAACACCGTGGCTTCGGCGCAGGATGTGAAGAAACTGATGGACAGTGATGCCAACACTTTCGTGGTTCCCGACTCCGAGGCATATCCGGACGAAAGCGGCTACTACGAAATCAACGTGGCTGAAACCGGGGCTTTGATCTTCAAGGCGGACTTGAAAGAGGCAGTGCTCGAAAAGGTGAACTTCCGACTGGAAATCAACGTCCGCATAGAGATGGGCAACTACATCCGCACCAGCCAGATCTCGGCAGTGAGGAACGTGGTCGATGTCGTGGATACCAGAGGCGACA
>JBJEJT010000400.1:0-7393 GCA_051878255.1 Candidatus Cryptobacteroides sp.
GCGCCTTCACAGCCTTACACCTTTGTTGCACTGTTCACTTGAATTGGGGTTATTCCGCAGTCGGAGACAAGGGTGGTGGAAAGGCTCGGTAAATTCGACCGTGTGCTTTCTCCCGGAATCCAAATTATCTGGCCAATCATAGACAAGGCAAAGGTAGTGACTTCCCGCAAGGTCGTTTCTTCTGCTTTCGGAGGTGAGCCTATCGTGAAGATTTCTTCATCGTCCATTATTGACCTGAGGGAGCAGGTGTATGACTTCCCGAAGCAGACCGTGATTACAAAGGATAACGTCAGCACCCAGATCAACGCGCTTCTGTATTTCCAGATCGTGGATGCGAAGAAGTCAGTCTATGAAATCGACAACCTGCCCAACGCGATAGAGAAACTCACCCAGACCACTCTCCGTAATGTCATCGGTGAACTCGAACTGGACGAGACCCTCACTTCCCGTGACACCATCAACTCCAAGCTCCGTGCGGTCCTGGACGATGCCACGAACAAATGGGGTGTGAAAGTGAACCGTGTCGAGCTCCAGGACATCACTCCTCCGGACAGCGTGCGTGAGTCAATGGAGATGCAGATGCAGGCAGAACGTATGAGACGTGCCGAAATCCTGCGTGCAGAAGGAGAGAAGAAGTCCGCGATCCTCAAGTCCGAGGGTGACAAAGAGTCCGAAATCAACAATGCCCAGGCGGAGAAGACTGCCCAGATCCTGCGTGCGGAGGGAGAGGCTCAGGCAAAGGTGCTCCAGGCACAGGCAGAAGCCGATGCCATACGTCTCGTGGCGGACGCCGTGGCAGCCGCAAAGACTGACCCCGCTGCTTATATGTTGGCTGTCAAATACATAGACACGCTCAAGGAAATGGTCAGCGGCAAGGACAACAAGACCGTTTACCTCCCTTACGAGGCATCCAATATGCTCTCGTCGCTGGGAAGCATCAAGGACATTTTCCAGAAATAGTTCAGTATTCCACTTTTGAAAGGAAGAGGGCGAAGCCGGGGACAGATTCTCCGGCTTCGCTGCGTTTCCCGCGCCGCAGGATTTCTGCCACATCCTCCGGTTCCAGCCGTCCCCGTCCGACGTCCACCATAGTGCCCACGATGGCACGGACCATATTCCTCAGAAACCTGTCTGCGCTCACGGTGAAGACCATATAGCCCCCGTCGTCGGGATAGCCCGTCATCCTGATATGTGATGGGGTCCATTTTTCCCAGACTGCCTTGCGTATGGTGCAGATGCTGGTCTTGTTGTTCCCGCCCGTCTTTTCAAAACAACTGAAATCGTGTTCGCCGAGCAGATACCCGCAGGCACGGTTCATCCTGTCCATATCCAGGTCCCATACGCACCTCCAGGACATCTCCCCGATGAACGGGTCCTTGGCACGGTGGAGGAAGTAGCGGTAGGTCCTCTCCCTTGCCGAGAATCTGGCGTGGATGGGACGTGGCGTCCCGGGGAGGCTTTCGAAAGAATTTTCGGGGGTTATGTCGTGGATTACTATATCTTTACGTAGGATGGCATTGATTTTGTGCAACAGGTCTCGCTTTGCCATCGGAAAAGGTTCAGGCAAGTCGAAATGGCAGACATAGTTCACTGCATTGACGCCGGCATCGGTCCTGCCTGCACCGACGGTTTCGACAGGGGCAGTTGCAAGTATCCCCAGGGCACGTTCCAATTCGCCCTGGACGGTGTTTGCATTGTTCTGTTTCTGCCAGCCGCTGAGCGATTTCCCGCAATATGACAAAGTGGCTATATATCTCATAGACTACAAATTTGAGACAAAGTTAAAAATAATTATAATGGACAGTGTAAATATCAAAGAACTGAATGACCGCATCCAGAGGGAAAGTTCCTTTGTGGACATCCTTTCGATGGAAATGAACAAAGTCATCGTCGGTCAGAAACAGTTGGTCGAGAACCTTCTCATCGGTCTCCTTGCAAATGGACACATACTTCTCGAAGGCGTGCCCGGACTTGCCAAGACTTTGGCGATTAACACTCTCGCGTCTGCGGTAGGTGGAAAGTTCAGCCGTATCCAGTTCACTCCGGACCTTCTTCCTGCCGATGTCATCGGCACTATGATTTACTCCCAGAAGTCGGAACAGTTCCAGATTCGCAGAGGTCCCGTTTTCGCCAACTTCGTGCTTGCGGATGAAATCAACCGTTCTCCGGCAAAGGTGCAGTCAGCCCTTCTGGAGGCTATGCAGGAGAGGCAGGTGACCATAGGCGACGAGACTTTCCGTCTTCCGGAGCCTTTCCTCGTGATGGCAACCCAGAACCCTATCGAGCAGGAGGGTACCTATCCGCTGCCTGAGGCGCAGTTGGACAGGTTTATGCTCAAGGTGGTGGTGACCTACCCGAAGAAAGAAGAGGAGAAACTCATCCTCCGTATGAACAATTCGGGGGAATTTCCGAAAGCAAGCCAGGTGCTCAAGCCGGAGGACATCATCAGGGCTCGTGAAATCGTGCGTGAAGTCTATATGGACGAGAAAATCGAGCGTTATATCGTGGACCTCGTATATGCCACCAGGACACCGGGCGAATACGGTCTCTCAGACCTGGCAGGGCTGATTGCCTATGGTGCTTCGCCCCGTGCCAGCATCTCCCTCGCCGCTGCTGCAAAGGCATACGCTTTCATCAAGAGGCGCGGCTATGTGATACCGGAGGATGTGAGGGCTGTATGTCACGAAGTCCTGCGCCACAGGATTGGTCTCACCTACGAAGCCGAGGCAGAGAATGTCACCACAGATGCCATCATCGACAAAATTGTGAACTTTGTGGAAGTTCCGTAGTAGAGATTTGCTATGGCAGAACTGAATGAAACGGACCTTCTCAAAAAGGTCAGAAAAATAGAAATCAAGACCAAGGCTCTCTCGCACCAGATATTCGCGGGAGAGTATCACTCTGCCTTCAAGGGTCGTGGTATGGCTTTCAGCGAAGTCAGGGAGTACCAGTATGGGGATGATGTCAGGAATATGGACTGGAATGTCACAGCCCGTCTTCGGGCGCCTTATGTCAAGGTGTTCGAGGAGGAGAGGGAACTCACGGTCGTGCTCCTGATAGATGTCAGCCGTTCCGGGCTCTTCGGATCCAAGGGTATGGTGAAAAGGGATATGATTGCTGAAATAGCGGCAGTGCTGTCATTCTCCGCCATAATCAACAACGACAAGGTGGGCGCACTTTTCTTCAGCGACAGGGTGGAGAAGTTCATCCCTCCGAAAAAGGGGCGTTCACATCTGCTGCACATCATCCGCGAGGTGCTTGAATATGAACCCCAGTCCACGGGTACCGACCTTTCCGAGGCTCTGCGCTATCTTACCAACGCCATCAAGAAACGCTGCAACGCATTTGTGCTGTCAGACCTCATCGATGCCGGAACGGATGCCGTGCCCCGTTACGAGGAAGCCCTGAAAGTGGCTGCAAACCGTCACGACATATCGGTGGTCGAGGTCTATGACCCTCTGGAACGGAACATTCCGGATGTGGGGCTGGTAAACATCAAGGACTCGGAGACCGGGAGAACTGCCTGGGTGGACACCGGGAGCAGAAAGGTGCGTGAGGCTTATGGATCCTGGTTCTCTCAGTTGCGTGCCGGCGAAGACAGGCTCCTGTCCAAATACAACATCGACAGGGTGCGGGTGGCAGTGGATGAAGATTATGTGAAAGCCCTGATGATGCTTTTCAGCCAAAGGTAAACGAATATGAAGAAATTCCTGACCATATTGACAGCAGCCCTTGCCGGCATAGCCCTGTCTGCACAGACTCCTTTCCTGGAGCAGTTGCAGAAGAGGGACAGCATACTCATTGCCGACCAGCTGCTTTACGGAGTCAATTTCGAGAAGCTGCCCGAGGGGACAGGCATAGCCCTTCCGGAACTGAAAGATACGGCGTCCGTCAGGATAGTCCGTCCCTGGGCGTGCGACACGCTCAAGGTTTACAAACCAGGCAAGGAATCCCCTGTGGCAAGGTACGACATCAGGGTGGGTGCGATTCTCACAGCTTTCGACGAGGGCGAGTACATCCTCCCCGAACTCCCTGTCATCAGGCAGTTCCCGGGGGAGGAGCCGGACACGCTGCTGCTTGAAAGCCTGCGTTTTGAGGTGCGGACTATGCCTGTGGACACGACTTCTTACACACCTCACGACATAAAGGATGTGGTCCGTTATCCGCTGACTTTCAAGGAGGTCCTGCCGTATCTTCTGATAGGACTTCTTGCGGCGGCGCTCGTGGCGCTGATTGTGTTCTTGGTAATCCGTTACAGGAAAAAGGCTTCCGGCGAGGCTGTGGCAAGGGAACCTGCCCATATCACCGCCTTGAGGAAACTTGAGGAATACCGGGGCAACAAGCTCTGGGTTCCCGAGAAGCAGAAAGTCTTCTGGTCCGGGGTGACCGACGTGCTCAGGGAGTACATAGCTTCCCGTTACGGCATAGGTGCGATGGAGATGACGACGGCTGAAATCTTCCGGGAACTAAAGCCTCAGTTCGAGAATGATTCCGTTGAGAAGAAAGTCCTGGTGGATGAGATAGAGAATATGTTTGTGACCGCCGATTTCGTGAAATTCGCGAAACACACTGCATCGGAGCAGGAAAATGCTTCCGTGCTTCCGCTGGCAGTGAAATTCGTGACTTCCACCTACGAGGCTGAACTTGAAGAAGAGGCGGTTGCCCAAAAGAAGGAGGAAAAGTGATGTTTTTTGAATATCCTCATCTGCTGTGGCTGCTCGTCATACCGGGTCTGCTCGCAGTCCTCTACATACTCAGGGAAATATTCGGGCTTACGCCCCATCTGAGGGTGTCCACTTCGGTGCCGTTTCTTTCCGGAGGACATTCCGTGATGGAGTATGTGCGTCATCTGCCGTTCCTGCTCCGTACCCTTGCCCTGGTAATGATAATCATAGCGATAGCCCGTCCTCGCTCTTCCGAGCAGATGGAAAAGGTGGACACCGAGGGCATTGACATAGTCCTCGCTATGGACGTGTCCACTTCAATGCTTGCCCGGGACTTCGCTCCAGACCGTATCAATGCCGCAAAGGACATAGCCATCGAGTTCATATCCCAGAGACCTTCGGACAGGATGGGAATCGTGGTTTTCGCAGGGGAATCCTTTACCCAGTGCCCGCTTACCACCGACCGCGCCACCCTCATCAACCTGATGAAAGAGGTGAACACGGATTTGCTGGAGGACGGCACCGCGATAGGTAACGGACTTGCGACTGCGGTGGCGCGGATGAAAGACTCCGATGCAAAGAGCCGGGTGGTGATCCTGCTCACGGACGGTGTGAACAACTGCGGGGAAATCGCTCCGGAGACAGCGGCTGAGATAGCCAAGACCTATGGGGTGAGAGTCTATACCATAGGCGTGGGCGCAAACGGTACGGCTCCGTACCCGGTGATGACCCCCTGGGGAGTGCAGATGCAGAACGTGAAAGTTGAAATAGATGAGAAGTTGCTCAGCGAAGTGGCGAGCACCACCGGTGGACGCTATTTCAGAGCTACGGACAACACCAAACTTGCCGAAATCTACGCCGAAATCAACAAAATGGAAAAGGCTCGCACGACCATCGACAGTTTTCCGGTATATAAGGAACTTTTCGGGACTTATGCCCTGGTCGCTCTTGCAGCCCTGCTGCTGGAGTTCCTGCTGAAACTCCTTCTGCGCCGTCTGCCGTAAGCCTTTCCCATAAAACTGATAATTATGCTGTATTTTGCTGACATACAATATCTTTGGCTACTCCTGCTGGTGCCTGTCTTTCCTGTGGCTTATGCCGTTTTCAGGAAAATGCGCCGACGCAGGGTGGAGAAACTTGGCGACCGTGAACTTGTGGAGCGTCTTATGCCCTCCCGTTCCCGTTCCCGCGGCTGGTGGCAGGTGGTGCTTTTCAGCATAGGTTTCGCCTTTTTCGCCGTCGGACTTTCCCGCCCGCTGATTGGAGCCAAGCTCAAGGAACACGAAACCAGGGGTGCGGAAGTCGTCATCGCCCTCGATGTGTCCAATTCAATGCTTGCCCAGGACTATTCCCCCAACCGTCTTGAGAGGGCGAAGCTTGCAATCGCGAGAATAGTCGATAAGTTGAGGGATGACAGGATAGGGCTGGTCGTCTTTGCAGGCGGGGCGTATGTGCAGCTGCCTGTTACCACGGACTATGTGTCTGCCAAGATGTTCCTGAATGCCATTTCCACCGAATCGGTGCCCGTGCAGGGTACGGCTCTCGGGGAGGCGATCAACACGTCTGCCCGTTCTTTCAGCGCACAGAGCGAAAAGAGCCGTGCAATCATAGTCATCACGGACGGTGAAAACCACGAGGATGACCCTGTGGGTGCGGCGAAGGATGCCGCCGAAATGGGCATAAGGGTATTTGCCATCGGTGTTGGTTCACCTGAGGGCAAGCCTATCCCTCTCAAGGATGGGGGACTGCTCAAAGACCGCAACGGGGAAATCGTGGTGACCCGTCTTGACGAGGACATACTGAAACAGGTGGCAGAAGTCGGCGGGGGTGCATACGTCCGTGCCGGCAACAGCGAATTCGGACTGAATCCGATAATAGATGAAATCAGGAGGATGGAATCGGAGAAGTTCAATTCCATAGTCTTTGAGGAATATGACGAACAGTATATGTATTTCTTTGCCATTGCGCTGCTTTTCTTCGTCGTTGAGGGACTCATCGGGAGCAGGAAGAGCAGGTTCAGGCTCTTTGGAAAATGATTTTGTGGACAGTTCGTCAATGGACGCCTATGATAGATATGAATAGACTTTCGAAACTTGAGTTTTTGATGTATGAAATATATTAAAGTCATCCTTGCAGGTCTTCTGCTTCTTTCCGTCCAGGTCCTTTCCGCCCAGACGGACAGGAAGGAGGTGCGCAAGGGCAACCGTGAATACCGCAAGGGGGAATACAGGGAGGCTGAAATCGACTACCGCAGGGCGTTGGTGAAGGATTCCCTTTCTGTCGCTGCGAATTATAACCTTGCCTGCGACCTCTATCGCCAGGATCAGGCAGATGAGGCTGAGAAGTATATGAAGAAAATCGAAGACCAGGCCGTTGCAAGCGGTTATGGGGCTGACTATTACTATAATCTTGGAAACATCGCACTGGCGAAGGAAGACTATGGCGGGGCTGTGGATGCGTATGAAAAGAGCCTTCTGTTGCGTCCTGAGGATTTGGATGCCAAGGAGAATTATGTCTATGCCAAGCTGATGTTGAAGAACCAGCAGAATCAGCAGGACCAGCAGGGCGGCGATCAGAATCAGGACCAGAACCAGGACAACCAGGATCAGAACCAGGACCAGGATCGGGATCAGGACAATCAGAATAATCAGGACCAGAACCAAGACCAGAAAGAGAATCAGGATAATCAGGACAATCAGCAGAATGACCAGAACCAGGACCAGCAGGAC
>JBJEJT010000401.1:0-1815 GCA_051878255.1 Candidatus Cryptobacteroides sp.
AAAAAAAGGGGGGGGGGGGGGGGGGGAGAACTCCGTTCTCCCCCCCCGTATCCGTTTTGACTTTGTCAAAACGGATACCCCACGCCAAAATGCAGCCCGTACCCGTCGCGGCTGAACCAGTTCTTAGGATGTACCCAGCCGCCGTTGGTGGTAAGGGCAGGGTCGTGCAGGCGCAGTCCCCAATCCAGACGCAAAACCAGGAAGTCCAGGTCCACGCGCAAGCCCAGCCCCCAGTTGAAAGCCATACCGTACAGAAGATTTGTCCAGCTTATCTGGGAGAGTTCCGAACTGAAAGCATCCTTGCGCTTGAAGTTCCATACATTGCCCGCATCCAGGAATCCAGCCCCGTAGAACTTCCAGAACAGAGGGAAACGGTATTCCAGATTGGCTTCGATGCGCATATCTCCGGTCTGGTTGGGAATTACGAAGTAATCGTCCTGTGGAGAGCGTCCTGGTCCGAGAGTCCTCGCCTGCCAGCCCCTCATACTGTTCGCCCCTCCGGCATAGAAATGTTTTTCAAAAGGCAGTGCAGTGGAATTGCCATAAGCCCACCCGGCTCCAATCACAGCCCTGTAGGACAATGACTGCCTGTCGTTCTTGCCGAAGAAGAAAGTCCTGCCTACGGTAAGTTCGCCCCTGACGTATTGCGAGTACTGGGTGTTCCATATCATCCCGTCCCCGTCTTCATCTTTCTGCATCAACGGTTTGAAGAGACTCAGGAAATTTCCGTCCAAATCCGCCTGGAGCCTGACATACCAGAAATCCGATTTGGGATTGACATCGGAATTAGTGGTGTAGTAGAGAGTGTACCCCGAACCGAGGTCGAAGTGGTTCTCATACGCATTTTTCAGGAACGGGTCCCTTTCCATAGATTTGTAGAATTCCTCGTCCAGATTGAACAGTTTGACGATGTTCATCTGGATCGGATAAATCTGATAGAAAAATCTGGACTTGACATTCCCGCTGAATCCCAAGGATGTGGAAATGATGTTCCTGGTGTACTCGGGACGGCTCTGGTAATTGTAGGATGCGTTGATTTCCGTTCTCGGGACAGCCCCCTTGAACTTCCTTGACGGGATGAAGATGAACTTCGGAAAACTCAGTCCCCCGCTTACACCGAACTCATTGGAGTTTACCTTGTCCTTGAACTGGAACTGGAAATTGCCCATAAAACTGAGGTTCAGCCACTCCCCGCCCCTGAAGATGTTCTTGTGATAATAGGAAATCCTCGGAGACACGCCGAACAGACCCGATGAATTGATCGAAACTTCTGCATTGACCTTGATGCCCTGGAGTTTGGACGGCAGGAGGTTGATGTCGCACTGCAGGCGGTTGGTGTCGATGGCGCTGACACCTATGTTCACGCTGGAGAACATCCTCAGTGCCGAAAGCCTGGTATATGTCTGGTTGATTGCATCTTCGCTGTAACCGTCTCCGGGATGTATGGTAGTGAGGTCCTTGAGAACTTTCGGACGGATTTTCAATTTCTGCGGGTAGGAAATATTGACCTGGTCAAAAGTGAATTTGCGGAAAGGCACTGACTCTTTTTCTGACTCGTTCCTGGTGTATTCCCTGACGCTGATTTCCAACTTGGCTTTCCCGTCGGACGAGAGCGTGTCGGCTTCACAGAAAAAGTAGTTCTTGTTGAAAGTGTAGTAACCTTTGTTGCGAAGCACGGTGCTGATTCTCGCACTTTCGGCTTCAAGGGCGGATTCGGAAAGGAAGTCGCCCGTCCTGACGGTGGAATTACGGCTCGCCTCGAGAAAGTCGGTTGCAATGGTGCCTGCCGGAAGTGAATATGTCAGGCTGTCGATC
>JBJEJT010000402.1:0-1808 GCA_051878255.1 Candidatus Cryptobacteroides sp.
TCGTAGCCGTGGTCCTCGATGTACTTCTGGATAGCGTTGAAGGAAGTGAATTCCCCGTAGATTACGATTTCCTTCTGCTCGTCCTCGTTCTCCTCCTCGAAAACCTCATCCACCCCGAGGTCTATGAGTTCAAGCTCAAGTTCCTCAAGGTCAATGGAATCACTCCCCTTGATGCGGAACATAGACTTGTGGTCGAAAAGGTATTCCACGCTTCCGGAAGTGCCGAGGGAACCGCCGAACTTGGTGAAATAGGAACGCACGTTTGCCACGGTCCTGTTGTTGTTGTCGGTCGCGGCTTCAACGAGGACTGCTATGCCGTGGGCTGCACGTCCTTCGAGAATCACCTCCTTGTAGTCTGCCTGGTCTTTCTCCGAAGCCCTCTTGATTGCCCTTTCGATGTTCTCCTTTGGCATATTCTCCGACCTTGCAGTGGAGATGAGCGCCCTCAGTCTCGGGTTTCCGGTCACATCCGGACCGCCCTGTTTTACTGCTATCGTGATTTCCTTTCCGATTTTGGTGAAGGTCTTCGCCATATGACCCCACCTCTTGAATTTTCTTTCCTTGCGGAACTCAAATGCTCTTCCCATTGCTATTTACTTTCAATTCTGCTGATGTATTTGTCGATTTCACGTCCCTCGATGGAGTTTGGATAGATGTCCTTCACCTTCTTGTAGATGGACAGTGCCTTTTCGTTGTCACCGAGTTCCTCGCAAACTGAAGCTGCCTTCATCAGATAGCCTGCTGCGAACACATTGTCTGAAGACTCAGCTGCCTTCTCATAGCAGGACAGAGCCTTGGAGTATTCCTCAAGCGCAACATAAGCGTCACCCTTGCAGGCGAGGGCACGAGGTCCGAGGAAATCGTCGCCGCCCTTGTAAGAGTCGAGATATGTCACCGCATCCTCATAGTTCTTGAGCTTGAGGGCGCATACTCCGGCGTAGAAATAGACGGCATCGCCGCCCTTGGTGCCATAGTCTTCGATGATCTGGGCGAAGCCGAGGTTGTCTCCGTCCCCGTTGAGGGCAGTGTCCCAGTCTCCGAGATTGAAACTCCTTTCCGCAGCCACCATCTGGTTCTTCGCCTCTTCCACCGCAGTCTGCCAGTAGAATTTGTAGAAGCAGTAACTTCCTGTGGCAATCACGAGAATCGCCACTGCGATGCCGATGAGCAGATTCCTGTTTTTCTCGAAGAATTCGTCCGTTCTGGAAACCGCCTCTACGACAGTCTCCGCATTTTCAGCTTTTTTGTTATTCTTAGCCATATCTGTTGTATTTTTAATTTCCGTATTCCGTTCCCGAGTTTCCGTCACATCCGGACAAGCACCCGAAAATCGCGCAAAATTATGAAATTTTGTCCAAACTCCCAAAGAATAATGTATATTTGCGACTGGATAAAAAACGGAACGATGCCCACTCTGCTCAAGACAGTAATATCAGATTTCAGGAACATAGTTTTTCAGGAGCTCGAATTTTCGCCCAAGATAAACTGCATCTGGGGCGAGAACGGTTCAGGGAAGACCAATCTTCTCGATGCCATATATTATATGTCTATGACAAAGAGCGCCCTCGGCATTTCGGATTCTTTCAATTTCAGGCACGGAACCGATGCGTTTACCGTGTCAGGCACCTGGCTTATGCAGTCGGGACTTGAGAGCCGCTTTTCGGTGTGCGTGAAGAAAGGGGAGGAAAAGAAACTGCGTTGCGACGGCAGGAACTGCAGGATTTCCGAGCATATAGGCTGTCTCCCTGCCGTGTTCGTGTCTCCGTCCGACATCGCCCTCGTGAGTGACAGTCCCGAGGAACGGCGCC
>JBJEJT010000403.1:0-1805 GCA_051878255.1 Candidatus Cryptobacteroides sp.
CCTATGTGGGGACTTCCAGCACGGGGGAGGTCAGGCAGACTATGCCCCTGACCTCATCGCTGAAAGGACGCAGGGTCATCATTGCCGAAGACATCATCGACACCGGGCTGACTCTGGTCGCCCTGAAGAAAATCCTGGAAGATGAGGGTGCCTCACAGGTCAAGGTCTGCACTATGCTGTTCAAGAAGGATGCGTACAGGGTGGACGAGAAGATCGACTATGTGGGTAAGGAGATACCAAACCGCTTCATCCTCGGATTCGGGCTGGACTACAATGAGTTGGGACGGAATCTGAAGGATATTTATGTTCTTGAGGACTAAACAGGCAGATTATGAAATACTATATTATTTTCGGGCCTCCGGGTGCCGGGAAAGGCACGCAGGCTTCTGCGATTTCTGAGAGGTACAATCTCAGACATATTTCCACGGGCGAACTTCTCCGCAAGGAGATGGCTGAGGGCACTGAACTCGGCAGGAAGGCAAGGGAACTGATCGATGCCGGGTGCCTTGTGCCGGACGAGGTGGTGGAAGGAATGATTGAGGCAGAGTTTGCCAGGAACACAAGCGTGGACGGATTCCTGCTGGACGGCTATCCACGCACCCTGGCTCAGGCTGAGTCCCTGGAGCAGCTGCTCGGGAAAAGGGGCGAGAGTGTCACTGCGGTCGTGTCGCTTATGATTCCGGATGAGACCATTTACGAGAGAATCCGGCACCGGGCAGGAATCGAGGGGCGTGAGGACGATGCCCGGGACGAGGTCATCGCCACGAGGATTGCCACATACCACAAGAAGACCGAGCCTATCGTTTCTTTCTACAAGGCTGCGGAGAAATACACTGAGATTGACGGGATTGGGACGGTTGAAGAGGTACGGGAGCGTATTTTCAGCATTCTCGGATAAGATTCACCGGTCGGAGCCGGGTTGCCGATTCCGGCGCAACCCGGCTTGACATAGGAAAGCACCCGTTTGACAGGATGGAAACGTCATACCCGACCTGGCATCAGGAAAACGTCATACCCGGCTTGACCGGGTATCATTTCACTTGAGCCTCCCTCACAAGCATCCCGGGAAGAATCTTCCCGTGTCCGGTCTTGATGACGAAGGTGGTTGCCCCTATGGTGGGGTCCGCCTTGATGCCAGCCTCCTTGGCAGCCTCTTTCTGAGCCTTTTCGGCAGCCTTGCGTGCCTCCTTGTCACTGCCTGTCACGGCAGCCTGCATCTCCTGGTACTCATCCAGCGCACCGAAGCGGTTGTCCCAGACCATACCTTTCTGAGCCTGCAAAGTGCCGATCAACTTATATCTCACCTTGCCTTTCTCGTCGTATTCCGGCAGCAGCACCTCATATTTGTTCTTGTAATTGACGCCCTCCTTCAATCCGATTTTAACCTGCACAGCCTTTCCGTCTGGCGAGATGCTGTGGATAGGCACCTTGACCTTGAAGTCCTCGTACTCCCTCTGAAGTGCCACGATGGCCTTGTCCATAGCCCTGGCGCAGACCTTGCTGATCTGCTCCCCCTTGGTCGCCTGGCTGAAAGACTTGGAAGAAGTATTGCTGCTGGTGGCAGTGGTTTCGCCTATATACTTGAGTTTGAACGCATCTGATGTCTCGAAAGCCCTGCGCTTCTGCATAGCGACGTCGAGGGAATCCTCGTCATATATCCAATACTCACCGTACATCCTGCCGGCACAATCCTCATTCCAGTCCAGACGGAAGAGGTAGGAAGTCACGTTTACCGTGAAACCGTCAATCTCGGAAATCAGGGCATTTGTGACGTTTCCTATGTCGGTGGCAGTGCTGGAGTCAAG
>JBJEJT010000404.1:0-7251 GCA_051878255.1 Candidatus Cryptobacteroides sp.
AATAACGACATCACTTTTTCATCAACCGGATTCTTCCGCACTTTTTGTTTATATGACACCATCTACTCCAAAGGAGGCAGGCTCGACCTGGTATGCAGGGGGACCGACGGCTCCAAGTTCATAGTCGAGGTCCAGCGGGAAAGATGTGAACCGTTCTTCAAGAGGGTGATGTTCTATGCCTCTGCCGTTTATCGCAACAGCCTGAGGGAGGGGCAGTACTATGACAGCCTGACCCCGGTCCACGTCGTCGGCATACTCAACTACCGGCTTGAGCACCGAGACGAGGCGCGATGGGACTCCGACCACATCGTCTCACACTATCTTATGACCGAAAAACGCACCGGAGAATTTGCACCCACCGTTTTTTCGTGTAACTTTGTCGAGCTGAGCCGTTTCGACAAGGCCGCTGACGAATGCGACACCTACCGGGACCAGCTCTTCTACTGGTTCAGACATTCCGACCAGTTGGACCGCATCCCGGACTTCATCGACCCCAGCCCCAAAATGGAGCGACTGGCGAAGGTCTGCGAAAAGGCTTCATTCACACCCGAACAGAAACTTGAATACGAACGCTGCCTTATGAACGAATTGGACAACAAGAACAGAATATACCAGGCTGAGAAACGCGGCAGAGAGGAAGGACGGGAAGAAGGTCGCGAGGAAGCCGCAAGGAATTTCAAGGAAAAAGGCATCCCTGTCGAGATTATTGCCGAGTGCACAGGTCTATCAATCGATGCAGTGCAGGCGCTCTGATACACAGTTCCCGAGCCAGGCTGATTGAGAAGAGCCAGACAGAAGATATGTCATTATTGAAGTATGGTGCGGCGATGGAGGGTGAGGTAGATGGTCCGGGCTAAGAGATGGGCGAAATAGGCGGACATCAGAATGTGCATCGACAGCAGGTCCGAGGGAGTTTGGGAATGTCCGGCCGGAGACGCGGACGGGTCGGGTGCCGAGGACGACGGCAGGAACGCAGACAGGTCAGGGGACGTGGAAAGAACAGGTTCCAGGAGGGTTAGGAGAAAACTGCCGATGTAATATACGGCGAAAAAAGCTGCCACGGCCCAGAGAGTGGAGTTGCGCATCTGTCGGGTGGCAGTGGCACCTATGCAGATGCCGTCCCAGGTAAAGGCGGGACAGCCCACCAGGGGCATCAGGAGCAGCCAGGGCAGGAAGCCCACGGCGACCTCCAGCACAGCCCTGTCGCCGGTCATCAGTCCCAGCATCCACCGTCCGCCTGCCCAATATATGAATATGAATCCCACCGCGATGCTCATACTCCAGACGAAAGTCCATTTTACCGTAGCCATCAGACCGGACCTGTCCCCTGCCCCGATGTATTTGCCTGTCATAGCCTCCCCGGCATAGGCGAACCCGTCAGTGAAATATGAAAACAGCAGCAGGAGTTTCATCATAATCGAGCCGGTGGCAAGGAGCAGGTCCCCGAAACCTGCCGAAATGGTCGTGAACCCTATGTAAATACCTATGAAACAAAGGGACCTCACAACCAGATCCACATTCATCACGAAAAACTTGCGGGTCTCCCCTCCTTTGAAAATCCCGACGAGATCCATTCCCCGGAGCAGGGCGAACTGCCTGCGGTACCGGACTGCACACAACACAACGGCGGCAAGAAGACCGGAATACTGTGCCAGCACTGTGCCCGCGGCAATACCCCTGAAACCCATACCCTCATAGCCCGCAAACGGCAGTCCCATAGCCAGGACAATGCTGCCCGCCATATTCACCCCATTCACCACGACATCCGTGACCATCGCGCTCAGGCTGTCCTGCATCCCGATGAACCAGCCCTTGAAAGCCATCAGGGAGAGGGTTGCCGGTGCCGCCCAAATCCTTATGTTGAAGTACAGGGAGGCGAGTTCCCTCACCTGCGGGGATGAGTCCACGACCAAGAATGCCGCACCGACAAAAATCCTGTGTATGGCTATGAGCACGGCAGCGCTCACAAGCGCAATGCCCACAGCCCGGACGAAAACTTTCATAGCCTCCGCATAATCTGCCCTTCCATACGCCTGGGCAGTGAGTCCACCGGTGCTGACACGCAGAAAAGCGAAATTCCAGTAGAGCAGGTCGAAGAGCATCGAGCCTATGGCAATGCCGCCTATCAGGGGTGCCGAATCAGAATCGAGATTGCCCGCGACAGCTATGTCCACCATCCCCACCAACGGCACGGTGATGTTGGCGAGTATGCTCGGAATTGCGAGGGAGAGGATTTCGGAATTAATCTTTTTCATACTCTCGGGACAGTCAAAGCCCCAGCAGCGGTTTGAGATACGGACCTGTGACGGATGCCGCATCGAGGGCGACCTGTTCAGGCGTACCTTTTGAAACTACCATTCCTCCCCTGCGACCTCCCTCCGGTCCGAGGTCTATGAGGTAATCCACACTCTTGAGCACGTCC
Organism: Candidatus Cryptobacteroides sp.; assembly: GCA_051878255.1. Lineage (GTDB taxonomy): Bacteria > Bacteroidota > Bacteroidia > Bacteroidales > UBA932 > Cryptobacteroides. Next base: position 2,423 of record JBJEJT010000404.1, read on the forward strand.
AGGTTGTGTTCGATGACGATAACGGTGTTTCCGCTTTCCACCAGCCGGCGCAGCACCCCGAGCAGGACCTGTATGTCTTCGGAGTGCAGTCCCGTGGTGGGCTCGTCAAGGATATAGAGAGTCTTGCCGGTGGACTTGCGCGAAAGTTCCGCAGAGAGTTTCATCCTCTGGCTCTCCCCTCCGGAAAGGGTCACCGAGGACTGTCCGAGAGTGATGTAGCCCAGCCCCACATCCAGCAGAGTCTTGAGTTTCGAGGCTATGGAAGGAACGGGTCTGAAAAACTCATACGCCTGGGCTATCTGCATTTCGAGCACATCATTGATATTCTTGCCCTTGTAGCGCACCGCAAGCGTGTCTTCCTTGTATCTGTGCCCTCCACATTCCGGACAAACGACGTTTACCGACGGCAGAAAGTTCATCTCAATGACCTTGATTCCCGCACCCTTGCACTCCTCACATCGACCTCCCGACACATTGAACGAAAAGCGGGAAGCCTTGAAACCCCGGACCTTGGCATCCGGCGTGGCTTCGAAAAGGTTGCGGATGTCGTTGAAAACCCCGGTAAAAGTGGCCGGGTTGCTGCGTGGGGAACGCCCGATCGGGGACTGGTCGATTTCTATGACCTTGTCTATGTATTCCACCCCCTCGATGCTGTCGAAAGGCAGGACCGGCAGATTCGAGACCGTGAAGAGATTGTTCAGATACGGCATCAGGGTTTCATTCACGAGGGTGGATTTGCCGCTGCCGCTGACCCCGGAGACCCCAATGAAGCATCCGAGAGGGAAATCCACGTCCACATTCTTGAGGTTGTTCCCCCTTGCGCCCTTGATTCTCAAGAACTTGCCATTTCCGGAAAGACGCTCTGCGGGGATTTCTATGCGACGCCGTCCGTGCAGATAGTCCATCGTTACGGAAGGCCCGGCTATGCAATGTTCCGGCACATTGGCAGGTACGCCCCCTGCGGCACTTCCTGCGGCTGACAGTTCTCCTGCGAGTGAGGCGGGACCGCTGAAACAGATTCTGCCACCTTCCTCGCCCGCACCAGGTCCCACATCCACAATCCAGTCGGCAGCCCTCATAGTTTCCTCATCGTGCTCCACCACCATCACCGAATTGCCGCTGTCACGCAATTCCTTCAACGAATTGATAAGTTTGACATTATCCCTCTGGTGCAGCCCTATGGACGGTTCGTCAAGTATGTAGAGCACATTCACGAGTTTGGAGCCGATCTGGGTCGCAAGCCGGATTCTCTGGCTCTCCCCACCGGAAAGCGATGCCGTCGCCCTGTCCAGGGAAAGATAGTCCAGTCCCACATCCAGCAGGAACTCGGTCCGTTCTTTCAGTTCCTTGAGTATTTCCGAGGCTATGCTGTTCTGCCTTTTGTCCAGCCTTGACGGCAGTTCTTCCAGCCACTGCGAGAGAGAGGATATCTCCATCGCGGACACATCCCAGATACATTTCCCGTCAATCCTGAAATAGCCTGCCTCCTTGCGCAGACGGGTCCCCCCACATTCCGGGCAGACCACCTTCTCCTGGATATCCTCCACCACACCCGGAAAGGACTGCATCTCTGACATAGCCCCCTCGCCTATCCTGAACAGTTCATCGGAACCGTAAATCAGCAGGGTCAGGGCTTCCGGAGGAATGGTGTCGATTGGCTCATAGAGGGAGAAATCGTATTTGCGGGCAATGGCACGGACTATATCGTATTTTCTCGTCTGACGCAATGGTCCGAGGGGAACTATGCCTCCATCGGCTATGGAAACCGTCCGGTCCGGGATTATGGAGTCCACCTGGACATTCACTATGGTTCCAAGCCCCTTGCAGTGGGGACAATAGCCCTGCGGAGAATTGAATGAAAAGGAGTGCGGGGCAGGCTCCTGCAAGGAAAGACCGCTGTCCGGACACACGAGATGCTTGGAAAAATGGTCCGTATGCCCGCTTTCCACATCGAGGACAGCCACGGAACCCTTGCCTATGGACAGGGCGGCAGCCACCGATTCCCTTATCCGCTTTTCATCCTTGGACTGGGGCTTGAGGCGGTCCACCACCAGGTCGATGAAATGCACCTTGTATCTGTCAAGGGATTCGACTTCAGACAGTTCCACGATTTCGTCATCTATTCTCGCGTGGGTGTAGCCCTTGCGCCTGAGTTGGGAAAGGAGTTCCCGGTAATGACCTTTGCGGCCTCTGACCAAGGGGGCGAGAAGAAGACATTTGCGGTCGGCGAAGTTGCTGATTATCAGGGAGACTATCTGTTCGTCGGTGTAGCGTGCCATCTCCTTGCCCGTGACCGGGGAATAGGCTTTTGCCGCACGGGCGTAGAGCAGGCGCAGGAAGTCGTAGATTTCGGTGATCGTGCCTACGGTGGAACGCGGGTTCTTGCCTGTGGTCTTCTGTTCTATCGCTATGACAGGACTAAGTCCCTCGATACTCTCGACCTGGGGTTTCTCAAGTATGCCCATAAAATGCCTGGCATAGGGAGAGAGGGTGTCCATATAGCGCCGCTGTCCCTCTGAGTAGAGGGTGTCGAAAGCGAGTGAGGATTTCCCGCTGCCACTCAGACCTGTGACGACGACGAGGGAGTCTCTCGGAATATCGAGAGAAACATTCTTGAGATTGTGGGCTTTGGCGCCCCGTATTTTGATATAATCCTTCATTTGTTCGGAAGCGAACCGCAAAATTACTAATTTCCGGTCAAATCACGGCGGGTTGTCCTGGGAAAGAAGCGTATGTTGGAAAGAATTTTGTAGATTTGGAGCCGGTTTGTGAAAACGAGTCCGGTTTGACTCCAAAAAAGATACGGAAAATGGAAAGAATGAAGATATGGTGCGAGAACACCCGGAGTGAGAGCACAGTGGATTATGGTACGACATTGCTGGATGCCGCAAGGGAACTTATGCCCGAAGAGACCGGCAGGAGGAACATTCTGGCGGCTTTGGTGGACGGACAGCTCAAGGCACTCGATTTCCACATCTGCCGTCCGCACAAGGTGCAGTTCATCGACTATGACCACACCAACGGCATCAGGACCTATGTGCGCTCGCTCTGTTTTGTACTGCAGAAGGCAGTCCACGAGATCTTTCCGGACAAATTGCTGATAATCAAATATGCCCTGCCAAGCGGACACTATTGTGAGATTCACGACGGGGACAATGGCATCCATATCCTTTCGGGACAGGAAATAAGGGACCTGAAAGCCGCGATGAAAGACATCATCCGCAGGGACCTGCCTTTCCGCAAGGAACGGCTGACCGAAGAGGAGGCAGAGAAAATCTATGCCGGGAACGGTCAGTCGGCGAAAGTCGGACTTATGAAGAGTCTCGGACGCTATACCTACAGTGTCTATTTCCTCGACGGCTGCGGAGACACGTTCTATGGTCCCCTGGTCCCTTCCACAGCCTATCTGCGTACCTTCGAGCTGCGTCCTTTCGGCAAGGGGGTGTGCCTGCAATACCCTCAGAAAGGCAGGAAAGATGAAATCCCGATGATGACGAGGCAGGTCAAGCTTGCCGCTGCCCTCGAAGACCACGACCGGTGGTGCAGGACCCTCAAGACCGGGAATGTGGGTTCGCTCAACCACGCCATCCTGCAGGGCAAGGCAAAGACCATCATCAACCTCGCCGAAGCCCGCCACGAAAGGAAATATGCCGAAATGGCAGATGCGGTAAAACGGCGCAGGGATGCCAGGATTGTCTTCATTGCCGGACCGTCTTCCTCGGGCAAGACTTCTTCGTCCCTGCGTCTGGCACAGCAGTGCAAGATCCTGGGGATGAACCCGAAAGTGATTGAACTTGACAACTATTTCGTGGACAGGGAACGCACGCCGAAAGACGAATACGGGAACTATGACTTCGAGTCACTGTACGCGATGGACCTGGAATTTCTCAACCGGCAGTTGAACCAGTTGCTTTCAGGGGAGGAAATCGAGATTCCAAAGTTCAATTTCAAGACTGGGACAAGGAGTTTCGAGGGCAACAGGATGCGGCTGGAAGAGGATGACATACTGATTATGGAGGGAATACACGCACTGAACCCTGAAATGGTGTCGGGAGTGGACCAGTCCAAAATCATCAGGATATATGCCTCTGCCCTGACTTCGCTCTCGATTGACGAGAACAATAACATCTCGACCACTGACAACCGTCTCCTGCGGCGCATCGTCCGGGACAACCGGGTCCGAGGCATCACTCCGGAGGAAACCATCCTGCGCTGGGACAGCGTACGGCGCGGAGAGAACCGCAACATCTTTCCTTTCCAGGAGAATGCCGACATAATGTTCAATTCCGCGCTGATTTTCGAACTGCCGCTGCTCAAGTTCTATGCTGAGCCTCTGTTGCGGCGGATCAGCCCCACCTCGCCTGCCTACTCGGAGGCAGTGCGCCTGCTCAAGTTCCTCAGTTACCTGGTGGCACTCAGTCCCGAGGAGATCTCAGTCATCCCGCCTGCCTCCATCATACGTGAGTTCATAGGAGGGCAGTGTCTTTAGATTGCCGCTCGGGTGGCATACCGGGAAATCATCGGTCCTACTTGTCGATATTGCCCTCCCAGAGATAATGCCGTGTCTCCTTAACTATCACTCCACTCAGGAGAACAAGTGAGATGAGGTTGGGGATTGCCATAAGTGCGTTGAAGATATCCGCAAGGTTCCACACCAGGTCCAGGCTCACGACCGCACCCAGATAGACTGTAATCAGAAAGATGACCCTATAGACATTCACGATTGATTTGGTGCCGAACCGTCTCAGAAGCCGGGTTTTCCCAGCCATATATTCGACTGCCCTTTCTCCATAATAACTCCAGCCGAGTATGGTGCTGAAAGCGAAGGT
>JBJEJT010000405.1:0-7237 GCA_051878255.1 Candidatus Cryptobacteroides sp.
ATTATCCATTTTCATTCTCGTGGACGGCTTGAAAAAGTCATGGGTGTTTCATTTGTTTCTGAGTCGGTTGAGTTGGTCTTCTTTCCGAAGAAACGGTCTATGATGAGGGTTATCGCACCGTCTCCGCTGACATTGCAGGCAGGTCCGTAGCCGTCAAGGGCGAGGTAGATTGTCATCATCAGGGCACACTGTTCCGGAGTGAAGCCGAGAACGGACTCCAGCAGCCCTATGGATGCCATAAGCACACCTCCCATAACTCCCGGTGCCGCAACCGATGATATTCCCTGCAGCAGTATGAAATTGGCGAAAAGAGCGAAATTGATTTCCATCCCGCTGAGAATCATCACGGCAAGTGAGGTGGTTGCCAGCTTGATGGTGGAACCGCACATATGGACGGTCGAGCAGAGAGGGACCGTGAAGTCTGCAATCTCCTTGCTCACCCCGTTCTTCATCGTACACTCGAGAGTGACCGGGATTACCGCAGAGCTGGAGCAGAGGGAGAATCCTGTGAAATATGCCGGGAGTATGTTCCAGAGGCACTTGAACGGGTTCTTGCGGGATATGGCGCAGGCGATGAGGTACTGGAGTATGAGGTAGCAGATGGATATGCCCACCCCCGTGGCAATGACTTTCACTCCCGCACCCATCACGGCAGCAAGTTTGCCGGAGGCGCTCATCTCGCACATCATCGTGAAGATGTAGAAAGGGAGGAACGGTATGATTCCCTTGTTGATAGTCAGCTTCACGATCTCCCCGAACTCGTCAAATCCTTTCTTGAGGGCCGAGGACCCCGTGGCTATGATGCCCACGCCTGCGATGATTGAAAGCAGCAGGGCAGTCAGGATGTCGCAGATAGGGGGTATCTTGATGTTGAAATATGGTTCGAAGACCTTGCCTGCCTCGGCGGCGCTCTCGGCTATGTCACCTGCGGCGATGTAGTGCGGAAGCAGGGACGAGGCGCATCCGTATGCGAAGAAACCTGCCCCGACGGTGGAGATGTACGAAATGGCAAGCACCGTAACGAGCATCTTCCCGGCTCCCTTGCCGAGGTTTGCCACGGACGGGGTTACGAGTCCGAGCACGAGCAGCGGCACTATGAACTTGAGTATTTGTGCGAAAAGGACATTGAATGTCTTGAGTATGCGCACGAGGACATCAGGCGAGAAAAGCCCGAGAACAGCTCCCGCAGCGATTGCGATGAGGACTTTCGGGAACAGCCCGAGTTTGATTTTCTTCCCCGTCCTGGGGGTTTTCCTTGTTATTGACATATCGGTTCAGGGTCAGAATTGGAACACGCAGGTTATAGGATAGTGGTCGGAAATATATTTGACACCATAGTCTTCGGAATCAATCACATCGAATATCAGAGCCTTTGCATTGCGGAAGAATATGTGGTCCAGCCGTCCCGGATTCTTGCCCTCGTATCCGAAACCGCTGAAGGTCGGTCTGGTGCAAGTCTTAGGGGCTGCCTCGACCGCACTGTCCATCCACTCGTAGTAAGGGTCGAGATAGTATCCGTTAGGCTTCGCCCTCTGGATGTTCATATCCCCCGAGATGAAGACGACGGCATCATCCCCGGCGATTTTCTTCATCATCTCCACATTGAGTTTCACTCCCTCCTGCTTTGCGGTCTTGCTCTTGTGGTCGAGATGGGTGTCGAAATACCAGAACTCACGTCCGGATGTCCTGTCCCGGAGTTTCACATAGACGGTATGCCTCACGTGGTTGGCATCCCAGCTTTTGGACACCATATCCGGGGTGGGGCTGAGCCAGAAACGTCCGCTGTCGAGCAGGTCGAAACGCTCCCGTTTCCACATTATCATCTGGTTCCGTCCGTGCTTGCCTGGCTCGCCGTCCCTGTAGCGGAGGAAGAAGTCATAATCAGGCAGATTCTCAATCAGATATTCGCTTATCCCGTTCATCGTCTCCTGGAATCCGACAACATCCGGACTGACATCACGGAACATCTTGATATTCGCTTCTTTGCGGGATTCCCAAGTATAGACTCCCTGGTCATCGGGCGTGATGAAGCGGATGTTGTAGGACATCAGCTTCATCTCGCACTTGCTTGCCCCGTAACACTGGACTCCCGTGGCGAGAGCTGCGGCAACAATGATTATATGTTTCAGTTTCATTCCATTACAATTTGAAAGTACAAGTCACGGGATAGTGGTCGGAAACCCATTTCACGCCATAATCGTCGGTAACCGTGATGAAGTCGCCTGCCTGCGCCCCTCGGTAGAAAATGTGGTCGATGTTGGAATTCGGGTTCCTTTCCTTGTCGGAGAAGCCGTTGAAGCTGACCTTGCCGTCGTAATACTCCGCGCACTGCCTTGCACTCCACATATATTCGGAAAGTGGTGCCAGGCTCCTGTATCCCTGACGTTCTGCATTGTCTTCAAACGAGCAGTTGAGGTCTCCGGTGAGGAAGATGGCTGCGTCTTCCTCCGTGACGATCTCTTTCATAAAGGATATTATTTCCTTGGAGATTTTAAGGCGCGGCTCCACATTGTAGATTTTGTTGCCGTTCTCGTCAAAATCGGATGCCTTGTCCTCCGGGTCGAAAGGATAATGCGTGTTGAAGGCATAGCAGATGTTTCCTGACGCCTTGTGCATCAGTTTCACCCAGACACAGGCACGGCAATGCTGGTCCGTGGCTCCGAAAGGATAGTCGTGGGGCTCGAGAGGCTTCTCGCCCTGCCAGAAAAATCCCTTGTCAAGCAGGTCGAAACGGCTCCTTTTCCACATTACCATCACGCTTCCGTCAATCTGGGCACCCCTCGAAGTGACCTCGGTCTCTTCTCCGGTATAGTCTTCGGGCATTATCTTGAAGCGGTCATATTCGGTGATGATTGCCAAATCCTCATACTGTCCCTCAGTGGCAAGTTCCTGCAAGCCCACGATGTCGGGCTGGTTGGCACTGAGCATAGAAATCCAGGCAAATTTCCTCGCCGCCCAACTTTCATCCCCGACGTCGGCACTCTTGTAGCGGAGGTTGCTCGACATAACCTTTATGACGGAAGTTTCCTCATTCCGGGGGAGGTCGGATTTCTGTGTCTTTTCCGGAACTGCTTCCTTCGTGCAGGAGAGGGCAAGCAAAGCCGCCGCAAAAATCAATATTGTCTTGTTCATCGTTGTAAGCTGTTTACAAAAGTACGTTAATTATAGCGTATCGCAAAATAGTCCAGAGCGTTGGAGGCATCCTTCCCGTCCTTGAGTTCGGCTTCGTTGAAATATACACTGTTGGTGATTTTGTTTTTCGGAACAAGGCGTATGTAAACCTTGTCTTTGCCGAGAATGTCCAGCGGAAGAGGGATGTCATACTGCTTCATTGCAGGCAGCTGCCATTCTTTGTAGGTGCCGTTCACGACACCGTCCGGAACCACATACTCCTCCACATCCGTCCAGTCGTTTTCTCCGTTCTGTGACCACTGCACTTTCCAGTAGTACGGACTCTTGGCTACGGCAGAAGTCTCTCCACCGTAAGCAGTGAAGATGAGGGAGATGTGGGATGCGGATATGCCGGTGGTGGACAGTTCTATCACCCAGTAATACGGCAAATCATTGGCATCATCCCACCACGAGGTGCATCTCCAGCCGTCCATTATCTCCGTCGAACCCACCATTCCGACCTTTCCGGCTCCGTCTGCATTGGTGTTCGTATAGTCGAAAGCGATTCCGTCCGCAAACGAATAGCCGAGAGGTTCGGCAAGGGACGCGTCGAGACCGATGTGATTCTTGAATGGAGCCACTCCGGAACTTGTGCCCACCCAGCCGATATAGTTGAATGTGGACAGAGGTTTCACAGGCTTCGTCCCGGTGGAGTGGTAGAAGCGTCCGTTCCTGCTCCCGTCGGTAGGCTCGAACCAATAGATTTTGCCGTCGGTCTTGAATCCGGAGGTGTAGCAATACTCGACGAGAGTGCTGGAGAAGCCGGACTCCATATCGAATTCTATGTCGTCATAGGACTGGTGCCGGATCTGGTATCTGCCGATGTTGCCACTCAGGTCATCCGTGACCCCGTCCCCATAGACATATCCCGGATAGAGTTCATACACAATCACTCCCGAAAGTTTTCCGGAGCCGTATGGGAGACGCACGCCGTCGCGGCGGTACGGGCAGGTGGTGTTGGTGTACATATAGATGCTGCTGCCCCGGGAGTCGCGCACGAGCCTCGGATAACTGACAAGGTGTCCCTTGTTCTTGCCGAGCGTGTAGCCCTCGTTCACCGGGGTGAGGGAACCTTTGCGCACTCCGAACTCGCAGTCTTTCAAAGTGACGTAAGTGTACATATCCTCATCGGCAAGTTCGTCTGCAAATTTCTCTTTCACAGGGATGTCGCCTTTCGTGGCAGCATTATGCGTGATGATGTTGGCAGTGGTGATTCCGGAGATGACATATCTTTCCGGGTCGTCTTCCCTGCGGATGGTGGCTCCACGGAGGAGGAAAGTTACCCTGTCATAGCGGCTGAAGATGTTGTCTGATGCCGTCTCGGTCTTGATGAGGAAGCCATATTGTCCGTCGAGGCTCTCGAAATAGACATTGGTCTTGTAGGATTCATAATCGGCAGCCTCGGAGGAAGTCTTGACGATCTCGCCGACATTCCCGCTGTCGAGGGAACTGACTACGAAGCCCTCCACGAGAATGTTGTCCGTGATTTCCACGTCCTTTCCTGCAACGCCCACTGCACGGACGTCGGCAAAGGATTTGGATTCCCCCAGTCCGTCCGAAGAGGTCTTCTGGATGAGGAAAAGGTCTTTCGGGTACACGGTGCCCTCCCCGTCAGTGTAACTCAGGGTGACGGTTGCAAAGCGGAGGTCGCCTGCCGATGGATTGGCAGATGCCTCGACCGTAATCTCTTCCTTGCCCACAGTGACTTTCTTTACCCAGGAAGTACTTTCCTCCTGCGGGTATTTCACATCCACGGCTATATTCCCGATGTCGTCGATATTGGTTTCCAATGCAACCGATCCGGTGTCGTCCGTGCTTCCTTTCAAGATGAGTGTCCCGGAAGCCGGGTTGATCTGAGGGTATCTCTTCCCCAGCTGGCGGACGAGTATGGTGTCCGTCCTTTCGCCACCGGAAGTGCGCACTACGAGTTTGACTGCCCTGACATAGTCGTCATTCTGGGTGCAGGTAAGCTTGAATGTGCAGTCTCCGTCGAAGACAATCTGCTTCAACGCCGTATTCCTGACCCCGTCGGTCAGTTTCATCCATCCGACCTCGGGACCATCGTATGAGAGAATACATTTCTGGTTGGAATAGATTGTCACATAGCGGGACAGGGAGTCTGTCATCTGTCCGTCGGTCCAGACCGTCCTTGATGGCAACTCGACCACCTTGTCCGTGACGCCGAGTTCGATGAAGTCGAACGGGTCCCCGCCAACCTTGGAGCAGCCTGCAAGGGCCGCTGCCAAGGTGATGGAAATAAAAATGCTTTGTATGGATTGTCTCATAACTGCTGTCATTTGTTGTATTTGATGGCTATGGAGCCGAAGCCGAAGCGCTGAGCCACACCGGTAGCAGCGGTTGCCGTGAATTCTCCTGTTTCCCAGTCAATTGCCTCGCTGCTTGCGGCTATCAGAGTCACAGTGATTTCCTCCTGCCCTGCAATTGAGTCCGGAAGGTCTATGCAATACTCTCCGAGACCGCCTGCCAGTTTCATTGTCTGGTATTTGGCTGAAGGTGGAGTCGGCCTGATTTCGATCTTGTCAATCAGTTGGCTGTCACCGCTCCCGACCTTGCAATAGACATTCCAGTGAAGCGGAACTTGTCCGGTATTGGTTGTCTTCATTTCACCGGTTGCAGCTGTGAATATCAGGACAGGGTGTGAACCTGATGTGATTTCTTTTGCAGAAAAGCCGATACTAATGCTCTGACGCGAAGCCTCATCTTCAGCCCACCAGCCAGGTCCGGTATTGCTTGTAGCGAACCTGAATCCCCTGTATCCACCGCTGATGTCAGATTCCGCGCTTGTCTGGTAGAAAGCGTTGAATTGGACAGGAGCAATATCCGATGATGTCTGCACATAGCCATTTCCTGTGCCTGCATTCAATTTGCCGGCAGTCCCTTCAGCTATCGTATATTCGCTGCTGCCGTTAGGGAAATACCATTCGGCTACCGTATTGGTGAATCCGTCACCGGCAGATTCGGCGATATCTATATCGGAGAGACTGCGAGGCCTGATCTGATATGTTCCCAGATTTCTGTAAAAAGGAATCTCATCCCTGGTGTCGGCTACAATTATTCCTGTCACAGATCCGCTGCCGCGCGGAACTATCTTGCCGATGTAATGCCAAGGGGTGTCGGTATTCACAAGCATATTGATGCAATTCCCGTCTCTGTCACGCAACTTCCTCAATGCTGCATTCTGCTGCATATTCTTTGTAGTCATCCAGGCGCTGTTGATATTGGCATAAGAACCCAGATTTACAGCGATTTCGACGGTCTGCAATTTGACAAGACTATATATGTCTTCGTCTGTGATTTCATCTATATTCTTGACTTCAGGTACCAGATTTACATTCCCGTCCACTGAGAAACTGTTGGCAGTGACTCCGGACAGTGTATATCTTACAGGGTTGTCCTCCCTTGTGAGAGTGGCACCGGCAAGTGAAATTTTGACCTTCTGGCTCTTGCTGAGAATGTTGTCATTCAGTGTAGCTGTACGGATTCTGATACCGCAGTGCATATCTTCAGGTGAGACATAGAATGTGGCTTTGGCAAAATCTGTGTCAACTGTGTTGTAGGTCAGCATCGGATTGGTCTGCACATTGTCATCAGAGGCATCCGAAGTGACAACAGCCACGAAATAGTCCCCGTCAAAGGTCTTCTGACCTGCAGCGGAGAGCGTGGCCCGGAGTTCGTCGAATGTAAACTCCTTCTGGTATTCCACCTGTGTCACGGCAAGTTTCGCCTCGATTGCCCTGCTTTCGAGTTTCATACTGATTACGGCTTCGCGTGACACCCTCTTTTCATTGGCTGCCACCTTGAACCTTACCACATTACCGTCGAGAGCTATATCGCTTATCCAGTCCTGCTCGGTTCCCTTGTATTCGACTTCGGATGTGACATCTGCGGCGAAAGTGCCGAGGTTCGCGACGCAAGGGGCAGTTTTCTCCGCCTCGAATGAATCGACAGTCATTTCTTCCGGAGTGAAGATCAGGCTTCCTCCCACGGCTGTCTGCACGATGTCGAATGTCGTCCTGTACACATTGTTGTCAATGTCCTCGTAAGT
>JBJEJT010000406.1:0-7225 GCA_051878255.1 Candidatus Cryptobacteroides sp.
CTTCAACTACCTTGTAGCTGAGGATGTAACCTTTCTCGCAAAGGATCTTGGTGATTGCGAGTTTCATCTTGGAAGACGGAACCTCGACAACCTTCTTGCCTACTGCATAGGCATTGCGGACCCTTGTAAGATAATCTGCAATTGGATCAGTCATTTTTAATCCTTTTTTGTGGATTGCGACGCCTGTCTGGCGCCCGATATCCGATTGTTAATAATATAATGTAATGATAAGTGTCGATTACCAGCTTGCCTTTCTAACGCCCGGGATGAGACCCTTGCTCGCCATCTCACGGAACTGGATACGGCTGATGCCGAACATCCTCATATAACCTTTCGGTCTTCCGGTGAGAGAGCAGCGGTTGTGCATACGACAAGGGCTTGAGTTCTTCGGGAGCTTGTCGAGAGCTGCCCAGTCTCCTGCCTCTTTGAGCGCCTTCCTCTTCTCGGCGTATTTAGCAACCAATTTCGCGCGTTTTACTTCGCGGGCTTTCATTGATTCTTTTGCCATATCTTCAGATGTTTATTTGTTTTTCTTGAAAGGGAGGCCGAATGCCGAAAGAAGCGCGTAAGCCTCTTCGTCAGTCTTGGCGGTTGTCACGAAAGTAATCTCCATTCCGAGAATCTTGGTGATTTTGTCGATGTCGATCTCAGGGAAGATAATCTGCTCCTTGATACCGAGGGTGTAGTTACCCTTGCCGTCCATCTTCTCGGAAATACCGTTGAAGTCGCGGATACGAGGGAGGGAGATGCGGATAAGCCTCTCGAGGAACTCGTACATCTTCACATTGCGGAGAGTGACCTTCGTTCCGATCGGCATTCCCTTACGGAGCTTGAAGTTGGATATGTCTTTCCTCGAAGTAGTCACAACAGCCTTCTGGCCTGTGATGACGGAAAGTTCCTGCTGAGCCACATCAACCAGCTTCTTGTCGCCAGTGGCATCTCCGATACCTTCGTTGATGGTGATTTTCACGAGTTTCGGAACCTGCATTACCGTAGTGTAGCCGAACTGCTTCTGGAGCTTTGCTATAATCTCTTCCTTATAGAGTTTCTTGAGTGCAGGTACGTATCCTGCAGGAGTAGTCTTTGCTGCCGGAGCAGCTGCTGCCTGTTTCTTTGCCATTACTTAATCTCCTCACCTGATTTTTTGGAAACTCTCACTTTCTTGCCGTCTTCCTTGATCTTGAAGCCCACCCTTGTAGGACCGCCCTTCACAGGGTCGATGAGCTGAAGATTGGAAATGTGAATTCCAGCTTCCTGTTTAATAATTCCTCCCTGAGGATTCTTTGCATTTGGTTTGGTGTGCTTTGAAACCATATTGACACCCTCCACGATGGCACGGTTCTTTTCCGTGATCACTTCGAGCACCTTGCCGGTCTTGCCTTTGTCGTTACCGGCATTTACATATACGGTGTCACCTTTTTTAATTCTTTTCATAACAAATTCAAAATTAGAGGACCTCCGGTGCCAGTGAAACGATTTTCATATAGTTTTCGCGAAGCTCTCTTGCCACAGGGCCGAAAATACGGGTTCCACGAACCTCGCCCTGATTGTTGAGAAGCACGCAGGCATTGTCGTCAAAGCGGATGTAGGAACCGTCCGGACGGCGGATTTCCTTCTTTGTGCGCACTACGACAGCCTTTGATACCGATCCCTTCTTGGTGTCGCCGCCAGGGATGGCACTCTTGACTGCAACAACGATCTTGTCGCCTACTTTTGCATAACGGTGGCGGGTACCTCCGAGCACGCGGATGCAGAGAACTTCCTTCGCACCGCTGTTGTCAGCCACCTGTAAACGTGATTCCTGCTGTATCATTGCTATTTAACTTTTTCTACGATTTCAACTAATCTCCAGTTCTTTGTCTTGCTCAGATGACGGGTCTCCATAATGCGAACCGTATCGCCTATGCTGCACTCGTTCTTTTCATCGTGAGCGACGAACTTGGTGGTCTTCTTGACGAACTTGCCGTACATCGGGTGCATCTCCTTTGTCTTGACTGCAACCACGATGGATTTGTCCATCTTGTTGCTGACCACTACACCTATCCTTTCCTTACGAAGATTTCTTTCCATAGGAATTCAAATTTAGTTCTGTTTCTCTTTTTCGGCGAGGACGAACATCATCCTGGCAATGTCCACCCTTGCTTTTCTGATTTTTGATGTATCCTCTAATGGAGAGATGGCGTGATTCATCTTCATAGAAGAAAGGTTTGCCTTCTCGACAGCGATGCGGTCACGAAGATCCGCAACTGACATTTCACGTACTTCTGAGATTTTCATAATCTTTTCTCCATTAAATTATTCAACATAGTCGCGGCGGACCACAAACTTCGTAGTCACAGGAAGTTTCTGTGCGCCAAGGCGAAGTGCCTCTCTCGCGATTTCCATCGGAACACCTTCAGCCTCGATGAGGATACGTCCCGGAGTGACAGGGCAAACGAATCCCTCAGGATTACCCTTACCTTTACCCATTCGGACTTCGGCAGGTTTCTTAGTGTATGGCTTGTCAGGGAAAATCCTGATCCAGATTTTTCCTTCACGCTTCATATAACGTGACACTGCCTGACGGGCAGCCTCAATCTGACGACCTGTAAGCCAACAATTCTCGAGAGTCTTGATGCCAAAAGACCCGAATGCGAGCTGGTTGCCCCTCTGGGCAAGTCCTTTCATACGGCCTTTCTGCTGCCTCCTAAATTTTGTTTTCTTTGGTTGTAACATCGCTTTATTACTTTTGAATTAAAAATACAAGCTAAAATCCTAAATCTCTGTGTATCAATGTGTTAGACATATTTTACCCCGAAATTTGGACTGCAAAGATACAAAAAATTTCTGAATACCAAACTATTCTTGAATAATTTTTCAAACTTTTTGACGCGCTTTCCATACATCCAAATGACGAATTTTCAATACATTACAAAGATTGATAAAAAAAAGTTAGAACAAATTTTGACGAACTGTCTGAAAATCTCCGGAGGCATCCGAAAACACCTCCGCCGACACCCAGAAAGGACGCATTTCGGCAGGAATGCCTATATTTGCGGGATATATGGAAAAATGCCTGCGCATACTGATGATTCTGGCTGTGTCCGCCCTTGCTTCCGCGGCACAGTACGCCTGCGCCCAGAACCGTAAGGCATACAGTCCTTTCGACCATCTGATGCAATATGGGGTAGAAAACGGGGACACGGTATTCTACGACACCATAAAACCGTCAAGAATCTATGCGAGGCTGCCGAAACAGAAAGGCACCGAATGGCGCAGATACTACAAGCTGGTGCATAATTTCAGCAAGGCATATCCCTATGCGCTCGCGGCAAGGAAGATGGTCCACGACACCGACAGCATCATAGAGACGGAGCATCTATCCGGAATAAAGCGTGACCGCTACATCAACCAGCTCCAGAAAGAGCTCTTCGAGGTTTTCGAGGGACAGATGAGGAATCTGACCGTAACCCAGGGTATGCTGATAATGAAACTCATAGACAGGGAAACGGGCAAGACCTCCTACTCCATAATAAAGGAATACAAAAGCGGAATCACAGCCGGATTCTGGCAGGGTGTCGCAAAGATGTTCGGCTCCGATATGAAGAAGCCCTACGACCCAGAAGGGGACGACCTGCAGGTGGAGGAACTCGTGAGGATCTGGGAGGCTGGGGATTTCCCGGCGCTCTACTACTCCCTGTTCTGGAAAGAGCCTCCGGTGGTCCAGATTCCCGAAAAATACCTCAATTGGAAACCCTCCCCATCTCAAGACGACTGAGTTCCTCCCCGTCCCAGAGCAGGTATGGGGAAGATTTGAACCAGTCCCGCACCATCACCAGACGGGCACCGGTGTCGAGTTTCAGGTCCACGTCCGTGTGGAAATGCCCGAATATGAAGAAGTCCACCTTGTTGCGGGAGGAAAAGTCCTCGGCGAATTTGTAGAGAGGCTCGTCCTTGCCTCTGAAAACATAGTCGCTCTCGTGCTTGAGCCGGTTGTGGCGGGACCAGGTGTTGCCGAAACGGAATGCAATCCACGGATGGAGGGTGCTGAAAAGTCCCCTCAGGAACCGGCTCTTGAATATCCCCGAGAGGATTCGGTAGCCGACGGGAACAGGTCCCAGACCGTCACCGTGTCCGAGGCAGAAAACCTTGCCGCCGATTTCCCGCACGCAGGGCTGTTCGAGCACCTGCACCCCGAGAGACTCGATATAGGAATAGGTCCACTGGTCGTGGTTACCCCTGAAAAAGAACACATCGACCCCTCTTTCCACGAGGTCCATCAGGGCAGCGAAAACCTTCACATAGCCGCGCGGCACCACATCCCGGTATTCGTACCAGAAGTCCCAAATGTCGCCCAGCAAATAGAGGGCGGCGGTGTTTTCCGGCAGGGATTCAAGGAAATCCGAAAAGCGTTTCTCCCTCCCGGCAGGGTCGAGCACGTCACAACCCAGGTGGACATCCGCGACAAAATATGTGAGTTTCCTATCCATCGGCAAACTATGCAAAAATGAATATCGCAGCTGACAGCAGGGCGCAGTAGAGGGCGAACCATCCGAGGCGGGTCCTCTTCACGAGAGCCACCATCGCACGGCAGGCTGCCAGGCCTGAGATGAAAGCTGAGCAGAAACCGGCAATCACAGGCGCAGCCCCTATGGGTGAGGCGCTGAAATCCCCGCCCACGATGTCGAGAAAAGCCTCTCCGAGTATGGGCACGAGCACCATAAGAAAAGAGAACTGTGCCACCACCTCGCGCTTCACTCCGCAGAGCAGTCCCGTGGCTATGGTGGTGCCTGAACGGGACAAGCCCGGGATTACGGCGACAGCCTGACCCAGCCCCACCACAAATGCCTGCCACCAGGATATGCCGTTGCGGGGTTCCGGGACAGGGGCGGATTCTCCCCCGGAAACGGCTTTCTTCCGGGAAAACCTGCCCGAGAAGTCCGAGAGCAGCAACAGGGCGGCTGTGAGCAGCAATGCGCCTGCGACCACATAGATGGAATCAAAGAGCGCAGTCACGGCATCCTTGAAAAACATCCCGACCACGAACACAGGCACCATCGACACGATGATCTTGAGCACATAGTCCGTCCCGTCATTGAAAGTCCGGGGTGACCTGAAGTTGCGGAAAAGCCCGTCTTTCACGAAGAGGGAACGGAGGATGTCCCATATCTGCCTGCGGAACACGACTATGGTGCTGAGCACCGTGGCAGCGTGGACAACCACCTCGAAAACGATGTCCCCGCCGGTTTCTATACCGAGCAGTTCCCTGCCTATCCTCAGATGTCCGCTGCTGCTGACCGGGAGGAACTCCGTCAGTCCCTGGACCAGCCCGAGCAGCAATCCTTCATACCATTCCATACTACTTCTTGCGTTTGCCGGAAATGCCCCAGCCCATAATCGCCACCACTTCTATCACGAGACCGAGTATGATGACCAGGGGTGCTGCAACCAGCCTTCTGAAATCGAATATGGCATAGCTGAAGACCTGAGGGTCGTCACTCGCGCCGCCACACATCAGTATATACCCGGAAACCATAACTATCAGACCTGCCAGAAGGAGTCTGAGCCCTTTCGGGGTCATTGCCATTTCATTCTTTTTTTCGTTTGCCATTTTTCTGTCATATATAAAGTTCCGCCTTGTCCAAGCCCACGAGCCTGTTCACGGTGAAACAGGTACTCAGCATACATATCAGCAGCCCCGACCCCACGACCACGAAGAACACCGTAACCAGCATCCCCGGGGTGAAAACCGAAAACAACTGGCTGAACTGCCCCTTGAGGAAGACCAGGGCGCCGAGTATGAATATCACGGCAAGGAAAGATGCGAACAGCCCCTGGAATACGGATTCATAGACGAAAGGACGCCGGATGAAAGCCTTGGTGGCACCGACCATCTTCATCGTGTGGATTGTGAACCTCCGCGAATACACACTCAAACGCACCGTGTTGTTTATCAGTACGAAAGATATGAAAAGCAGGAGGGAAACCAGCACTGCGAGGAAAATCGAGATTTTGTTCAGATTGGAATTGAGGGCTTCCACCAGAGACTGCTGGCACACCACCTCTGCCACTTCAGGCAGGGCTTCCAGCCTTTCCTTCACCACCGCAAGCGAATCTGCGGAGACATAATCCGCCTTGAGAGTGAGATTCACCGAAATGGGGATGGGCGAGGTCTCGAAAACATCCAGGAAATCGTCCCCCAGGAGATTTGCCATCTCTTTCGCCCCCTGTTCCTTGGAAACATAGGATGACGACTTCGTGAAGACCATTTCCTCGATATTCTTCTTGCATTTGAGCGCAGCCGACTCCCCCACCTGCGGCTTCATCATCACGCTGACCTGCATATTCTCCTTCAGATAGCCCGTAATGCTCTTCTGGGAAACCAGGAGGGTGGCTGCGATGCCGACGAGGAACAGCACAAGCGAGATGCTCATAACCGAGGACAGGAATGCCCTCACATAGCGCTTGCGGAGTATCTTGTTGTCATTCAAAACCATATCCATTTCCCGGATTTTCAAACCTGGCTGCCGGAAGACGGCACCGGGGAGGCAAAGTTAGTTATTTTGTAAAAACTTTTTATTAACTTTGTAGAGTTTTGTTAAAATTAAAACTTACTATGGGAAATAGCGTCAAAAGAGTCCTTTTCGTCAATTCCGAGATATATCCTTATCTTCCGGAAAATGAGATGTCACGCATCGGAAGATACCTTCCGCAGGGAATCCAGGAACGCAAAAGGGAAATCCGGTCATTCATGCCCCGCTACGGCTGCATCAATGAGAGGAAGAACCAGCTGCACGAAGTGATAAGGCTCTCAGGCATCAACATCATCATCAATGACGTGGACAGACCTCTGGTCATCAAGGTGGCTTCCATCCCTGCCGCGAGAATCCAGGTCTATTTCATTGACAATGAAGACTATTTCCACCGCAAGCGCACCTACACCGACGAGAATGGGGTTTTCTTTGAGGACAACGACGAAAGGGCTGTGTTCTTCGCAAGGGGAGTCCTGGAAACGGTCAAGAAATTGAGATGGGTTCCCGACATCATCCATTGCCACGGCTGGATTTCCCACGTGCTCCCTCTCTATCTCAAAAAAGCTTATATTGACGACCCGATTTTTTCGGGCAGCAAAATCATAACTTCGTTCTATGACGACACCCCGCAGACCGGGTTCAGCCCCGATTTCAAGGAAATCATAAAGTTCGGCAACATAGGCGACGAAGACCTCGGGCTGTTGGAACAGCCG
>JBJEJT010000407.1:0-7221 GCA_051878255.1 Candidatus Cryptobacteroides sp.
CCCCTTTTCTCCCTTGACCTCCTTTATATCGAGGAAGCGCTTGTATTCCTCCAAATCAAACGGTGCCCTTGCAAGCTGCGCCCTGTCACTTTCCGACAACTCCACGACATCGTCATAGAAACCCTTGACGGTAATTTTTCCGTCTTTGTCTATGAGAGACGAAACCATATCGCAAAGCACATTGACAGGATTGGCTACAGCCCCGCCATAATGCCCGGAATGGAGATCCTTGTCCGGTCCGGTCACCTTGACTTCGACATAGGATAGTCCTCTCATACCGCAGTTGATTGAAGGCACCTTGTCTGAAATCATAGTAGTGTCCGAAACCAGAATCACGGAGGCGGCAAGCTTCTCGCGGTTCTGCCCAGCCCATTTTGCGAGAGAAGGACTGCCTATCTCCTCCTCCCCCTCAAAAAGAAACTTGACATTATGATTCAAAAGTCCCTTGCGGCACAGGTACTCGAAAGCCTTGACGTGCATAAACAACTGTCCCTTGTCATCATTCGCACCCCTGGCATAAATCGCCCCGTCCCTGATTTCAGGCTCGAAAGGGTCTGATTTCCAGAGTTCAAGGGGTTCAACGGGCTGCACGTCATAGTGTCCATAGACAAGCACGGTCGGCACAGACGCAGAAACAGTTTTCTCCGCAAAGACAACTGGAGCCCCGTCGGTGGGACATATCTCAGCCGCATCGGCACCGGCTTCAAGCAGAAGTTCCCGGAGCCTCTGGGCGCAACGGAGCATATCGTCCTTTCGGGAAAGGTCCGAACTGACGGACGGAATCCTCAGAAGCGAGAACAACTCCTCGAAGAAACGGCTCTCATTAGCCTTGATGTAATCTTTGATTGTCTCTGCCATATCATTATTTTTCAAGTTTGGTGCGTGCATAGTCCGGAGTGAGTTCGAAGACCTTGGATTCCGAGGATGGGGCATCGTACATAGCGTCCGTCATAATCCTCTCGCAGATTGCCCTCAGTCCCCTCGCACCGAGTTTTTCCTTGATTGCAGTATCCACTATGAGTCCCAGGACCTCCGGGTCCACCCTGAGTTCAATGCCGTCGAGCGCGAAAATCTTCTCGTACTGACGCATAATCGCGTTCTTCGGTTCGGTAAGAATCCGGAGCAGGGCATCCCTGTCGAGGTTGTCAAGGTAAGTGACGACAGGCAGACGTCCGATAATCTCCGGTATCAGCCCGTAGGCACGCAAATCCGCAGGCTCCACATACTGGAGCAAGTTCTCCTTGTCTATCCGTGCCTTGTTGGCTGAGCCGTAGCCTATCACCTGGGTATTCATTCTCTGCGCAATCCGTCTCTCGATGCCCTCGAATGCACCTCCGCAGATGAAAAGTATATTCTGAGTGTTCACGTGGACGAACTCCTGTTCAGGATGCTTGCGTCCTCCTTTCGGAGGCACATTCACGACATTCCCCTCCAGGAGTTTCAGCATAGCCTGCTGCACTCCCTCCCCGGACACGTCGCGGGTAATCGAAGGGTTGTCGCTCTTGCGGGCGATTTTGTCAATCTCGTCAATGAAGACTATGCCCCTTTCAGCCTGCTCGACATCGTAGTCGGACTCCTGGAGCAACCTCGAAAGTATGCTTTCCACGTCCTCGCCCACATAACCCGCCTCGGTAAGCACAGTGGCATCCACAATCGTGAAAGGCACGTCCAGCAACTTAGCTATGGTCCTCGCCATCAGGGTCTTTCCCGTTCCGGTAGGTCCAACCATAAGTATGTTGCTCTTTTCCAGCTCCACATCGTCAGCCTTTCTGGATTGATTGTCCTGGAGCCTCTTGTAGTGGTTGTAAACGGCTACCGAAAGGAGTTTCTTCGCCCGGTCCTGTCCAATCACATACTGGTCAAGGAAAGAGTGTATTTCCCTGGGCTTCAACAATTTGCCTTTGCTCTCAGGCTTACGTGCAGACCGACGGTACTTCCTCTCGCTCTCTTCAAGCATACCGTGTGCAGCCTCCACGCAATCGGCACATATCCAGGAATCAATCCCCTGGAAGAGGAAAGGCACATCCTCTTCCGGTCTGCCGCAGAAGTTGCAATGTTTCTGGATGTTGTTCTTTTTGCTCATTTCTTCTTCCGGGTCAAAATCTCGTCAATCATTCCATACGCCTTTGCCTCTTCCGCACTCATCCAATAGTCCCTGTCGCCGTCAGCCGCGATTTTTTCAACCGGCTGACCGGAATGTCCGGAAATGATTTTATAAAGCTCGGCACGGGTCTTCTCAATCTCCCTTGCGGCTATGAGTATGTCCGAAGCCTGCCCCTGAGCGCCTCCGAGAGGCTGATGGATCAAGACTCTGGAATGTGGAAGAGCCGACCTCTTCCCTTTTTCTCCTGCACAAAGCAGCACTGAAGCCATAGATGCGGCAAGTCCGGTACAGATGGTTGCCACATCCGGTTCCACCAGCTGCATAGTGTCATAAATCCCCAGCCCAGAAGTCACCTGCCCTCCGGGAGAATTGATATAGAGGGAAATATCCGCCGACGGGTCTGTCGAAGCCAGGAAAAGCAACTGAGCCTGGATGATATTTGCCACATCGTCATCGATGGGGACACCGAGAAAAATGATGCGGTCCATCATCAGACGGCTGAACACGTCCATAGAAACCGCATTCAGCTTGCGTTCCTCTATAATGGTCGGATTCAGGTATGTGTCAAGCACAGCCGCACCCCTGCTCCGGGACACGGCTGTCTGATAATCGTGCATCTTCAGAGAAGACACTCCCCTTTCCGACTTTGCGAATTTTTCAAAGTCAGTCATAACGCCAGTCTTTATTTCAGTTCACGGAACTGCTCCACGCTCACTGATTTCTTGTTAATTTTAAGTTCAGGTTTCACGGCAGCGATTGCCTTCTCGCTTTCTACCTGCTCCACGATGCGACGGCTCTGGTTCTCGTCAGAAAGGATGGACTTCGCATAAGAGTCCAACTGCTCCGCAGGCACATTAGGCATACCATACATAGCGAACTGGTATGCGGCAAATCCCCTTGCGCTCGCAAGTATGTCCTCCTGAGCAATTTTGACATCATACTTCTTGATGAGGTAGTCACGTACAAGGCTCCAGCGATAGTCTGCAGCGAATGAATCGAACTCTTTGTCAATCTGCTCGGCAGTGAACTTGCCCTCATTTGCAACCTTGAGCCATTTCTTCATAAATGCCTCAGGCAGTTTGAGGTCGGCTTTCTTCACAAGATATTCGCGGATGTCGCGTGAAAGACGGTATTCAGTCTCGCTGGCATATTCGGACACGAGCCTCTCCTCGATTTTTGCATCGAAGCCAGCCTCGTCAGCGACAACACCCTCCCCGAAGATCTTGTCGTAAGTCTCAGTGGAAAGAGGAGCGGAAATGAAAGTCTTCACAGTCTTCACAGTCACTTTGTAAACCGGATCGATGCCCTCGAGTTCCTCTTTCTTCACCTTGATGAGCGCAGCCCTGTCGGACTCGTTCTCAAATGCCTCGTTCACATTCACATCGAAGCTGTCGCCTGCCTTGACACCGATGAAACTGCCCTTGCAAGCCTCGCTCACATTGCGGAGTGCGATATAGGTGCTCTCGATGCGGGTTTCTCCCTGCTCAAGGTCTGCGATGATGAAGTCCTCAGCCTTTGCTTCGACCCCGTCCTCAAGTGAACCGTACTGCTTGAGAAGATTTTCCTTCATTTCCTTTTTGGCTTCGTCGGAAACCTTGATTTCATAGGCAGTGACCTTGTCGTCCTTGCCGAACTCGAGTTTCACTTCAGGGTTGCAGGCGATTTCGAAAGTGAAATTGAAACTGTTGCCATTGACCCAGTCGTTCTCAGGCTGTTCGTCCGCAGGAAGTGGCTCTCCAATGACACTGAGTTTCTCATCCTTGATGAAACTTGTCAGTTCGTGGGAAATCACCTCGTTCACAGAGTCCACCAGGGCGCTCGCTCCATACATCTTCTCTATGAGGGATGCCGGCACCATACCTTTGCGGAAACCTTTGATCTCGGCTCTGCGGCGTATGTCTGCCAGTTTTTTCTTGCGGTTGTCTGCATAATCTGACGGCTCGACGGTGAGTGACACCGCAATGTTGAGCTCGTCGATGTTTTTCTTTGTCAATTCCATAATCGTTTCTGTTTTATTTTTTGTTTTTTCTTGCTTTCGGATAGACGACCCTCGCGTGGTAAACCTGCTGGATGTACTCCTTGAGAGTCTCGCTCATCGTGGTAAGTTCCTTGATGGTAATCTCGGATTCATTGAACTGCTTTTCCTGGAATTTGCCGAGCAGGATGCGGTCCACAAGCTCTGAAATACCTTTCGGAGATTTGTCCTTGAGGGTGCGGGAGGCAGCTTCAAGGGCATCGCAGACCATCAGCACCACCTGTTCCCTGGTCGAAGGACGTGGTCCCGGATACATAAAGTCCTCCACATCCTCCGGATTGCCTCCGGAGTTCACATAAGTGTTGTAGAAATATGCGGTACGGGTGGTACCGTGATGGGTCGTAATGAATTCCTTGATGACACCCGGGAGCTTGTATTTGTCGGCAAGCAACAGCCCGTCACTGACGTGGCGGATAATGCTCCTTGCGCTCTCTTTCGGGTCAAGATTCTTGTGATAGTCCTCCCCTTCCTGTTCATTCTCCACGAAACAGAGAGGATTGAGGCTCTTGCCTATGTCGTGGTAGAGGGCGGCGGTACGCACCAGCACCTCGTCAGCCCCGATGCTCCTGGCTGCAGCCCCTGCGAAATTCGCAACCTGAAGACTGTGCTGGAACGTGCCCGGGGCGTTCTCAGCCAATTCCCTGAGAGCCTTGTTGTTGGTGTCGGACAGTTCCATAAGGCGCGAAGTGGAGACGAGGTTGAATATCTTCTCGAAAAGATATATGAGAGGGTAGAATGCCACAGACACCAGCGAACCGACAAACAGTCTGAAAATTGTCCAGTAGTCCGCACCCGCAAGCCCTTCGACACATCTGAAAGAGAACCACACCACGGACAGCACCACAAATACGATCAGGGCATTTATGAACTGCAGCCAGCCCTTGTTGAAGAATCTGAACACATAGATGCTGACCGTCCCTGCCACAAGGTGCATCACGAACAGTTCCACCCCGGTGCGGGCAAAAAGCAGCAGAGGGACGAGGCTTATCATATAGACCGGCAGAATCAGCCTTTTCCTGAAGAATGCCAGCAGATAGTAGGCAAACAGCGGGAAAGGCACCAGGTATATGCTGTTCAGAGACACAGGTCCCAGCCAGGAGGCAGTAAGCGTGGAGAGGAAGAACACCAGCAGAAGATAGGTGTACTTGTTGAACTGGGTGAAGATGACCGGGCTGGTAAGCTGGATGGTAAAGAAAATCACCACCACGAGGGCAAACGCCAGCAGGGCATTGCCCAACCACTGTATCAGCCTGTTGCCCCTGTAACCGACGCTGGAATCATATTCAGCCTTGTAGGAGTTCAGAATCTGCTCGATCTCCGAAGTGACGATTTCCCCATTGGAGACGATGACCTGACCAGCCTCCACGAGCCCCTTTGTCGGGGATATTTCCGGAATGCTTTCCAAATGCACGGTTGCGGACATCTGTTCGTCCAGTTTCAAATCCGGCACAATCAGGTCGTAGATGCCGTATGCCCTGCACAGAGAATCAGCATAACTGAATCCGGAAAGGGATGTCTGAAGTTCGAGTATGGCGGAAGAACGGGAATATATTTCCTCGGCAGGCAGCCTTACCGCCCTCTTTTCCGTCTGGAGATAGACCTGGGTCCAATCGTATTCGCCGTCCTGACCGTTGGCAAAATAATCCTCGTCACGGACCACTCCTTTCTGATAGATGGAATTCAAGGCGGAAACTGCCGTGCGCAGAAAAGCCTTGTTCCCGTCCAGGTTCTTGGAATTGAGGTCCTGTACGGCTTTGATGCCTATGCGGGAGTCTTTCTTGTAATACGGGATGACAGACTTTTCAGCGGAATTGCGTTCCTGCAACAATTCGGCACCTGTCTTGAGAATCGGAAAGTCGAATTCTGCCACAAGTGTCTCGTACATCCAGGGAGAACCTTTGGAATACTTGTAATTGAAACTCGTACTCCTCGGCATCAGAAGCACGAGAAGTACGAAAAGTATAGTCAGAGGAATATATACCCTGTAGTCCTTTGGCAATCTGTCTCCCATAGGCTCTAAGCATCAACGTTTGCGTAGTGGGCGTTCTGTTCTATGAAATCGCGGCGCGGCGGCACATCGTCCCCCATAAGCATCGAGAACGTGGAATCCGCAGCGGCAGCATCCTGAATGGTAATCTGGCGCAGGGTGCGGCGGGACGGGTCCATAGTGGTCTGGGCGAGCTGCTCCGCACTCATTTCTCCAAGACCTTTGTAACGCTGGACCGTAACACCCTTGTCCGAACCCTTGCCGAGTTTCTCCGTGGCGATTTTCCTCTGCTCGTCCGTCCAGCAATATATCTCCTTTCCGCCTTTCTTCACGAGATAGAGGGGAGGTGTGGCAAGATAGACATATCCGAGTTTGATGAGGTCGAACATATAGCGGAAGAAGAAAGTCAGGATGAGCGCGGCAATATGTGAACCGTCCACGTCGGCATCGGTCATAATGATGACTTTATGATAACGGAGCTTGCTGAGGTTCAATGCCTTGCTGTCCTCCTCAGTACCTACGGTCACCCCGAGGGCAGTGTAGATGTTGCGTATTTCCTCGCTCTCGAAGACCCTGTGTGCAAGCGCTTTCTCGACATTCAGGATTTTTCCCCTGAGGGGCAGTATCGCCTGGGTCATACGGTCACGTCCCTGCTTGGCAGTACCGCCTGCCGAATCTCCCTCCACAAGGAAGAGTTCGCACTTCTCAGGGTCCCTTTCGGAACAGTCGGCGAGTTTTCCCGGCATACCGGCACCTGACATCACCGACTTGCGCTGGACGAGTTCCCTCGCCTTTCTGGCTTCGTGGCGGGCGGTGGCAGCCAGGATGACCTTGTCCACTATCGCCTTTGCCTCTTTCGGATTTTCCTCGAGAAATGCCTCGAGCGCCGAGGAAACAGCCTGAGAAACGGCAGGATCAACTTCGCCGTTTCCGAGTTTGGTCTTGGTCTGACCCTCGAACTGAGGCTCTGCCACCTTCACGGAAATCACGGCGGAAAGTCCCTCGCGGAAATCCTCCGCCGCAAGGTCGAACTTCAGCTTGGAAAGGAAGTTGTTCTTTTCAGCATAGGTCTTGAGCGTCTTTGTCAATCAGATC
>JBJEJT010000408.1:0-1770 GCA_051878255.1 Candidatus Cryptobacteroides sp.
GCTATCCGCAGGGAAAAGGAAAGGCTTTCGTGGGAGAATTTCGCCCTCCGTCTCATCTCTTTCATAGAATCTACTAACAAATGAAAGCAATGCAGATACGCAATTTGAAATATGTCGTCGCCCTTGCCGTTTGTCTGGGCGGGACACCTGCCTATGCCCAGTCCTACACCCCGACTCCGGTCACGGTCTCGGCAGAAAAGGTGAAGGTAAACGGGAAACTGTACTATTCCCACGTGGTTCTTGAAAGGCAGACACTCTACTCCATAAGCAAGGCTTACGGGGTCAGCATCGCTGACATCAAAAAGGCGAATCCCGGCATCGAGGGGGAAGGTCTCCGGAAAAATTCCATAATACTGATTCCGGTTACGGGAAAGACGGAAGCATCCGCGACCGAAAGCGTCAAGGCTGAAAAACAGCCGGAAGAGAAGAAGACGGTGCCCGAGAGGGAGCCCCAGACCTACACGGTACGCTGGTTCGACACCCTCGAAAGCATAGCCGAGAAATTCGGAGTGAGCCCTGAAGCCCTTGCACAAGCCAACGGGATCAAGGACGGGAAACTCAAGGCAAGGGATGTCCTCGTGATACCGGAGGAAAGTCAGGCTGTCGCTTCTGTGCAGGAAACGGAAGTGGAGTCCGCCGCAGTGCCGGTTGAAGTGCTGCCCGGACAGGATATCCAGGAAAATGCCCCGGAGGATGAAGAATCCCCACTGTCTTTCAGGAAAGACAGGACCGACATAGCCCTCGTCCTGCCATTCAAGGCAAAGAGCGCGAATCCAAGCACATCCGCACTTGATTTCTACAGTGGCGTCCTTATGGCTGTGAAGAAGTTGAGTTCCGAGGGGCTGAACATAAATCTCAGGGTATTCGACTCGGCAGATGAAATCCGGGCATTTGAACTCAGACCTTTCGACTTCGTCATCGGACCCATATCTCCGGACGAGATTGCCGGAATCTGTGAAAAAGCCGGAAACATCCCGGTGATTTCCCCGCTTGACCCGAGGACTGCCACCCTGACATCCCAACATTCAAACCTGATACAGGTTCCCACGCCCCACGAGATCCAATATGCAGACCTCATCCAGTGGATGCTGCAGGAGAACTCCCCTGGGGACAGGATAGTGCTGGTCAGGGAGAAAAACGCACGCAAGGAGCCGGGGATGAATGAACTTGTCAATATCCTCAACCTCACCGGTGCCGAATACAGCACGATAAGTTACAGCATACTCGAGGGCAGGGACATAATCGACACTTTCCGGGAGACAGCCTGTCCCGACTGCATCATAGAGGTGGGAAGTGACGGCAAGAAGAAGACGCTGAGCAATCCGGACGGCAAAGTGACCAGGTTCCTGATTGCTTCCGAGAGCGAGGCATTCGTGAATGACGTGGTGAGAAACATCAACCTGCTCTCCCACGAAAACAACAAGGTGGAAATATACTGCCACTCCAAGGTCCGTGGCTATGACATCGAGGCATCAAGCCTGCACGACAACAATCTGCACGTGAGCCTTGCCTACTGGATAGATTACGACAACCCTGAAGTAATCTCATTCGTGAAGGCGTACAGGGCATTGATGAATACGGAACCTACACAGTTCAGTTTCCAGGGCTACGACATAACCTATTGGTTTGCAAAGAACTGCGCTGAGAACGGACGGAATTGGGCAAACAAGCTGGACAGCAGGAAAGAAGACCTGCTCCAGATGTCATTCGACTTCAATGCCGAAACACGCATCAACGAGGGCGTGAAGAGAATCATATATCTGCCTGGCT
>JBJEJT010000409.1:0-1769 GCA_051878255.1 Candidatus Cryptobacteroides sp.
GAACTGGCAAAGTCAGGAGGGTGGCTGATGATAGTCCTGCTCATCCTTTCCATCATCGCAATCTACATCTTTGCGAGCAAATGGTGGCTGATCCACAAGGCTGGCAAGGTTCAGAAAAACTTTATGGACGAAATACGCGACCTCATCCACGACGGAAAAATCAAATCGGCGATTTCGCTCTGCCAGCAGTCCGACACCCCGATTGCAAGGCTCGTGGAGAAAGGCATCGAAAGGATAGGAAGACCCCTGCAGGACATCCAGACTGCGGTGGAGAATATGGGCAATGTGGAAGTGGCAAGGCTCGAGAAAGGGCTGCCTATGCTTGCGACCATAGCCGGAGGTGCCCCGATGATCGGATTCCTCGGCACCGTGACCGGTATGATCAAGGCGTTCTTCAATATGTCCACAGCCGGCAACAACATAGACATAGCACTGCTTTCGGGAGGTATCTACGAGGCTATGGTCACGACGGTGGGCGGTCTTGCAGTGGGTATCATCGCCTACTTCGCCTACAACTGGCTGAATGCGCAGATTTCCAACCTGGTGTTCAAGATGGAGACTGTGACTGTGGATTTTATGGACCTGCTCCACGAACCGGCAGAAAGCAAAAAGTAAGGGCTTATGGCTATCAGGAGGACAACAAAGGCGGATGCGGGATTCTCAATGTCGTCGATGACCGACATCGTGTTCCTGCTGCTCATATTCTTTCTCGTGACATCCACTCTCATCAACCCCAACGCGCTCAAACTCCTGCTGCCGAAAAGCACGGGGCAGGTGTCCGCAAAGGCTACGGTGAGCGTGTCCATCGCGGACCACGGGGACGGATATTACAGTTACCACATCAACGGAGACAAGAATCCGGTGCAGTTTTCGGACATTGAAGAGGGACTCATAGGGCTGCTGCAGGACCAGGAGGACCCGACTTTTTCGATATTCGCCGACGAGACGGTGCCGGTGGGTGAAGTGGTAAAGGTTATGAACATTGCCAAGCGCAACCACTACAAAGTGATAATGGCTACCAGACCGGAATAGTCCGGGACAGGCAGCACGGATTTTATGGAAAAATACAAGGCAGACAGAGAAAGACAGAGACGGAACTCGACCGCAGGAGGATTGGTGCTGACGGTCCTGTTTCATATCGTTATGTTTGTCTGTATGTCTTTCACTGGACTTGTGTGGCTGGACCCACCCCCTCCCGAAAGGGAGGACATACTCATTGATTTCAGTGAGGATGTGGAGGTGAGGCAGCCCGAACAGAAATATGTGAACCAGAGCCGGCTGAAGTCCCCGGAGCCGGACAGGACGAAAAAGGAAGAGGCAGTGAAGATGTCCGAAGCCCAGTATGAGGGCAGGAAGGAGAATGTGGCGAAAGAGGCGACCGTCGGTCCAGAGGGGGACGTGGAAGTGAAAGAACCGGAAAGGGAGGTGGAAATCAACCGCAGGGCGCTGTTCCACGCGGCGAAGAATCCTGCCGACAAGGACACCCTCGCAGCCCAGACCGCATACACTCCGGGCGACAAGCTTTCCGAGGGGCACGCTATGGGCAATGTGGTCAAAGGCAGGCTTGACGGGGAGCCGAATGTCCATATTGAAGGACGGAGCACCGTGGGTGCGCTCAAGAAACCTGCCTACAATGTGCAGAAAGAAGGCACGGTGGTTGTTAGTATTACGGTCAATCAAGCCGGGCAGGTCATTGAAGCCATCCCAGGCGGGAAAGGAACGACGGTGAGCGACAGGACTCTCTGGAACGAGGCGAGGAAGGCAGCGAT
>JBJEJT010000410.1:0-7212 GCA_051878255.1 Candidatus Cryptobacteroides sp.
CTCTCTTCCGACAGCGGCTTGTCCTTGAGGCGGAATATCATCAGTATGCCCCAGACAATGCCCGCAGCCCCGAAGAAGATGAAAGAATACTTCCAACCGGAACCGGGATGGATTGCGTCGAAACTGTCCGCTATCTTTCCGGCAAGCCAACCTGCCAGGATCACTCCCACATAATAAGCCGTCTGGTGGATGGACATCGCACGGGCACGGGTGTCGGTGTGATACTGCCCGAGAAGGGAATAATTCGCAGGTCCGAAGAACGCCTCTCCCCCTCCGGTGGCAACGCTTCTCATCAGTATGAGCATAACGACGCCGTTTGCAAGCCCGGTGAACATCGTCGCAACGCTCCAGAACAGGATGGATATAGTCACGACCCATTTGCGGCTGAAGCGGTCTCCAGCCCATCCTCCGAGGGGAACCATAAGGGCATAGAAGAGGTTGAATATGGTGGCGATAAGCCCCACGGACGTATCCGTCAGGGACAGGGAATCCCTGATCGAGGGAAGTACCGTATTGAACACCTGCCTGTCACCCTGGTTCAGCAGATATGCCATCCAGAGCAGCAGGAGTACTTCCCACTTCACCCATTTGCTTTCTTTCTTTGCGATTTCTGTCATTGCATTATGTGATTTCCGCTGCAAATATACAAATGTTTTTAAAAAATACCACACTACACCACACTTAAGTTGCGAAAAACAGAAGTATTTTTTACTTTTGACTGCAATTTCAATGGACTTTAAGGTAAAATGATTAAGTTTCATATTGATACCAACTGTAAGACAGCCGTTTACAGACAACTCGAAACGGAAGTCGTTTCTGCGGTGCGCAACGGGCTTCTGAAATCGGGCGAACAGTTGCCATCAATGAACGAACTGGCAGAGACGCTGGGCATCTCGAAAGAAACGGTGAAAAGGGCGTACGGCACCCTCCGGGACAAGGGCATCATCGAGCCACAGCAGGGAAAGGGCTTCTATGTCACGGAACAATCCGGAAAGAACAGCATCTCAGTTCTGTTCCTCTTCGACAAGTTCAGCATTTACAAGCAGGAAATCGTGCGGGGATTCCATCAGGAACTGAAATGCAGGAGCGAGGACACGATCCTGCTCTTCAACCAGGACATCAATGTCTTTGAATTTTTCATAAACGAGCATCTGGGAAAGCACGACTTCTACATAGTTTCGCCGCATTTCAGCCTGGATGCACCTACCCAGAGAAAGGCAGAGAAACTCGTGCGCCGCATACCCAACCACAAACTGATAATGATAGACCATTGGCTGTCAAATATCCCGGGAAACTACGGTGCAGCATATCAGGATTTTGAAAATGACGCCTACGAAGGGCTCCAGAAAGGATGGCACAAATCCAGGAAGACGAACAGGTTGAGGGTCATCACGCTGCCATCCTCCCTCTACGGCAGTCTGATTACCATTCCCGTGACACGATTCGCCGAAGAAAAGGGCATCAGCCTGGAATTCATCTACGAAACTCCCCGTCAGATTGAACGTGGGGATGTGTTCCTGGTCCTGAACGGGCAGCTCGACCTCGGACTGATCGACCTGGTGGACAAGGCTCAGGAACTCAACCTGAAAGTGGGAGAGGATTTCTTCATCATATCCTACAATGACTCCCCTATTGACAAAGTGGTGCTGAACGGGCTCACGACCATCTCCACGGACTTTGTGAAAATGGGAGAGGAGGCAGCCAGGATGATAAACGAGAAAAGGATGCGAAAAATACACATCCCGTTCAATATGAACCACAGGATGACGTTCTGAACTGAAGTTTGCATAAAAGTTCATTGAAAAGACTTGCATTTTTCGAGTAAGATGACGAACTTGCCGGAGATTGCAAATGGATGGTCGAAACGGTCTATGAAGAGCAAAAAAAACAATGTGAAGGCAAAGCCTCTGCCTTCCAAATCCTTCGCCAGGAAACTGAGCCTGCTCATTTTCCTGCTGATGGTGCTGCTCTATGTCATCAATGTCATAATAGACTACAAGTACTTCTCCAACCTGCTTGAAATCACGGAAGAAACCCGGAAAGTTGCCTGGATGACCTCGGCGTGCGACTTGGCTTTCCTCGTGACGATGTTAGTTTCAGTCTATTTCTGCATCGTCAAATTCCTCAGGCCGGTCACGATGGAAACGGAACGCATAGAAAACGAACTCCACATCGCGAGGGACATCCAGGATGCGATGCTTCCGGTTTCCGACCCGTCATTCGACAATCACGGAGAGTTCGGGCTTGCCGCCCAGATACGGCCGGCGAGGGAGGTCGGGGGAGACATCTACGACTATATGCTCAGGGACAACCGGATTTACTTCCTGATAGGGGACGCAAGCGGCAAGGGGGTTCCGGCTTCGATGTTTATGTCAGCCACGAAATATCTCTACCGTGCCCTCGCGACGGACAATGACTCAGCCTCGGACATAGTTTCAAAGATAAACAATGCCCTCTGCGACAACAACAGTACGAATATGTTCGAGACCCTGGTTGTCGGGATCCTCGACCTCGTGGACGGCAGCCTGGAACTGTGCAACGCAGGACATACGGCTCCCATATCCATTTGCTCCGAAAGGAAAACATACCTGGAACTCGAAGCAAACATCCCCGTGGGAGTGGTTTGGAACTACAATTACCGGAGCCAGCATTTCAGAATGATGGAGGGAGACACCCTGCTTTTCTACACCGACGGGGTGACCGAGGCGGAAAACTCGCAGTTGGAGCAGTTCGGCAGGGAGAGGCTGCTGGAAGTGGCTCTGGATGCGAGGGAGAAGGCACCCAAGGCTTTCATCGAGGACATTTCCCGAGCCATCGACGTATTTACCAGGGGGATGGAACAGAGCGACGACATTACCATAATGGCACTCCGTCTGGAAAATTGCATCTGGAAGCAGGAGATTGTTCTTTCCAACAGGATCGGGGAAATGGAAAAGATAAGGGAAATCGTGGAGACGGCATCGGAACTGTACTTCCCCGCCAAGGTCGCACAGAAAATGATGCTGGCAGTGGAGGAAGCAGCAGTGAACATAATCAACTACGGGTGGCAGGGAGACTGTGAGGCATCTTTTTCATTCCAACTGAAAGTCTTCCGCAATTCCGCCGTGGCAATCCTGACGGACAAAGGCAAGGAGTTCAACCCGCTTGAGGCGCCTCTGCCGGACACTGACCTGCCGTTGCAGGACAGACAGGCAGGCGGTATGGGGATAGTGCTCCTGAGGAAACTGACAGACTATGCCAGCTACAGACGCAGATGCGACAATACCAATATACTGTCACTTAAATTCAATTATTAACCTATGCAGACGACGATAAGGAGGACCGGGAAAAAAGTGGAAGTCACGCTTACCGGAAGAGTGGACACGATTGCCTCCCCACAGTTTGAACAGAGCCTCGGAGAATTGATGGAAGAAGAGGGGCTGGATGTGCTGATAGACTGTTCCGGAATGGACTACATCAGCAGTTCAGGCCTTAGGGTGTTCCTCACGCTCCGCAAAGCCCTCGAAGCACACGGAGGACAGCTTGTCCTGCTCTCGATGCAGGAGGGAATACGTGAAATCTTCGATATGACAGGTTTTTCCAAGTTATTTACAATCAACTAAATATGGCACCAATTAGCGAAAAATGCACAGACCGTCTGTTCCAGGTCGGCAATGCCTTTGACTATGCCGGGACCGGAGAACTTTTCCTCCAATCGGTCAGGGAGATGTTCGTATTCCAATGCTCCCACTCCCCCATTTTCAAAGGAATCTGCGAGCAATACGGGTTCAGTGCAGAAGACATCAGAGATGAAGAATCCATACTAAGGATTCCGGCGATCTTCGTGACTGCGTTCAAGGAACGGAAACTGCTCAGTCTTCCCGAGTCTGAAATTGTCAAGACTTTCACATCCAGCGGCACCACCGGCTCCAAGAGCCAGATAAACTGGGACCGGACTTCAATGCAGAGGCAGGAATTTATGAGACGGTCCATAGTGGAGA
Source organism: Candidatus Cryptobacteroides sp. (assembly GCA_051878255.1). Classification (GTDB taxonomy): domain Bacteria; phylum Bacteroidota; class Bacteroidia; order Bacteroidales; family UBA932; genus Cryptobacteroides. The sequence continues at coordinate 3,981 of JBJEJT010000410.1, forward strand.
GTTACGGGCTCGCAGCCTACGACCAGTTGGTAAACAATCTGGTTTTCAGCTATTCGCCTGAGGTGTCGGGAAGCAGGGGTGCCGCCCACGCCCATTCCTCCTATGCCCAGTTCGCCAAAGAGAACGAGACTTTCTACGCCATAGGAAAAGACAAATACGGGGAACCGGAATTCAAGTTGGACGAGGGCATCAAGGCTCTTGAGAGATTCGCCGCATCGGGGTTGCCGCTTCGAATCACAGGCTTCCCCGCTTTCGGTTATATGACTCTCAACGAATTGGACAAGAGAGGCTTGCATTTCCATTTCCCGGCCGACAGCGTTCTTTTCTCCGGAGGCGGTTGGAAGAATTACACCGGCAAGACCATCCCTTACGACGAATATGTCGGGCTCGTGAACCGGGTGCTCGGCATCCCTGCCGACAGAATCAGGGATGTGTATGGAATGGTGGAACACGGCGTGCCTTACGTAACCTGTGAGCACGGACACTTCCATATTCCAATCTATTCGAGGGTATGCGCAGTATCTCCGCATACTATGGAAATACTGCCGGACGGAGAAACCGGTCTCTTGAAACTCATCACCCCATACATCAGAAGCACGCCTGCCCTTTCAGTGCTGAGCACCGACCTGGGCTATGTCGCCGACGGCTGCCCTTGCGGCCGCAGCGGGAAATACATAGTGCTCAAAGGACGCGGAGGGGTGAAGAAATACGCCGGATGCGGCATATCTGCGGCACAGTTGCTCAACAGGGGATAGTATGTTCCTTAATCTTAAAAACACAAGGCTATGACTGAATGGTATATGTTCGGCGAAGTCAGACAGACCGAACGGATTACAGTTGAAGACATCACGGAAGTTATGGAGAAAGCCCGTTCCCTCACCGGGCAGATCCGTGAAGTACCCATAATATACATCATAGACATTTTGGACAGGGTCGGACGCATTTTCTCGGACGTGGACAGCCCGTTCTGCAGGGAAGTCGCGTCCACTATGAACCGTCAGCTGGGCTGGTCGGAAGAGATGGTAAGGGAGGGGCTTGAAACCATTTCTGACATACTCACGCAGGAGCATCTGACCGCCCGTCTGGAAGCGGACCTCGGCGACCTCGGGTACCTGGACGGGTTCACCTGGAATCCGGCATTCAAGGGTATGGTCAGGGCAGAACCATCCGGAATCATCTCCCACGTATCCGCCGGCAACGTGTTCGTCGGGGCAGTGGACACTCTGGTTCAGGGACTTATCACAAAGAATATCAACATCCTGAAAATGAGCAGCGCTGACCCGGTCTTCCCTATGATATTCGCGAAAGTGCTGAAAGATGTGGACTACAGGGGCGTGCTTTCCCGTTCCTTTGCCCTGGTGCCGTTCAAGGGCGGAGACAAGGAGGTGGAGGCAGTGGTGAAGAAAGAGAGCGACGTGCTCGTGGTCTATGGCGGAGAGGAAACCGTGAAAGCATATCGCGAGGGCACAGGATTCCACACCCGCATCATCGAATATGGTCCGAAATACTCCCTTGCCATCATCAGCGCGTCTGAACTGAACGTGGAGAATATGGACACGGTGGCACGGGAACTCGCGAGGGATTTCACGATGTGGGAACAGTCTGCCTGCTCTTCTCCCCACGCAGTCTTCATTGATTCAGGCGAGAAGGCTGAGGAATTCGCGCACGCCCTTGCCCGAGGGCTCGCCTATTGGGCAGAAAAGATACCGCACAGCCAAATCCCTTTGAATGAAGCAGTCGAGGTCCTCCGTTCCCGTGAACTTGCAAGGGTGGACCAGGCGCTCGGAGAGGCTGAACTGATAATACCTGCGGTGGACAATCAGGACTGGACGGTCATACTCCAGCGCAAATGCACATTCAAGGTGTCTCCGCATCATCGCACTGCGTATGTAATTGTGTCTGAAGACCATAGCACTGCCACCGCCGAAGCCCTCGGTTCCTATGGCAAATTCATACAATCGGTGTCCCTGCTTATGCCTGTGAAAGAGAAACTCGCTATGAGCGACATTCTCACAGGACTTGGGGCAGACCGCATAACCGACATAGGGATGATGGCCCGGCGCAAACACGGCACGCCTCACGATGGGACCAGGGGCACGAGCGATATGGTGCGATGGGTGTCCATAGGCAGCGAGAAGCCTTTCGAGAACCCTTTCGACTACCTTCCTGACGAAAAGAGGGAAGAGTTCAGGCTTGCAAAACTCAACGCATTCCTCAGTTTCGTACGCAACCACTCCCCTTTCTACCGTGACAGACTGCCTGCCGGGGATTTGGCCAGCCTTGGGGAACTGTCTTCGCTGCCTGTACTCACGCCTGCCGAACTCAAGGAGAATCTGCCTCCAAAAGGCAGCGGAATACTCACGGACACTCTCGGGGACAGCATTTCATTCGGAAGCGGCGGCACCACCGGAGACCCGAAATTCATCCACCGCACCGACAAGGAGAACCATATCAACGCCAGGCTCATAGGCAAGGGCTATGCCCTGTCCATCTTCGACAAGACAGACGTCGTGGCAAATCTGCTCTTCGCCGGGAATATGTGGGCATCATTCCTCAGCCACAACGAGGCGATAGAAGCCACGGGGGCACACGTGCTTCCGATTGCCGGGAACATAGCGATGGAGGACATAATGTCGGTAATCCGGGCATTCAAGCCGACCGGCGCAGTATCCATCCCGTCCGTGATCCTCTCCATAGCCGAATATGTGGAAAGGAATCATATAGAAGACGTGAAAATCAAGAAAATCGTGACCGGAGGGGAACACCTGTATCCGGAAGCCAAAGCCTATATCTCAAAGGTTCTGGGCACGGAGAAGTTCGCATCCACAGGCTATCTGAGCAATGACACCGGATGCATAGGATTCCAGTGCGAGGACATCACAGGTCCGGTACACCATATCCACGAAGACTACTGCATTATGGAAGTCGTGGACCCTCAGACCAATGAACCGGTACCGGACGGAGAAGCGGGAAAAATCCTCGTCACGAATTTCAGCCGATACCTGATGCCTCTGATACGCTACGACATAGGCGATATGGGACGCATACTCACGAGGAAGTGCACCTGCGGCCGCACGGTCAGGCTGATGGAGCTGCTCGGCAGGAGCGACGACACCCTCATCATCGGTGGAGGCAATCTGAAACTCACCGACATAGCGCAGATTGTGGGAAAGGTCGATGGACTGTCGATGCATTTCAGGATGATTGCCAGGACGGAGAATGCCAAAGACCG
>JBJEJT010000411.1:0-7193 GCA_051878255.1 Candidatus Cryptobacteroides sp.
CATTCTGTCTGTTATGGCAATGGTGGTATGCTGCTGCTCCAAGAAGATTGACGTCACAGACACTCCAGGGACGGGCCACGCATACCAAACCGTGTTCAAATGGTCTGAACCGATCAACATATTTGGATTCCAGCCGGAAAACAGATACGCATATTGTCCTTCATCCATAGAAACGGAAGACGGGACCATACATATGTTCTTTTGCGGGAACCCCCAGTCAGGTATAATGGTTGATAATGTTTTCCACATCGAAATCAAGCCTGACGGATCACAAAGCAAGGCCAAGAGCGTTCTCCAACCCACTCCGGGAGAATGGGACAGTTTCCATTGCTGCGACCCCAATGTAATTGAAGGACAGTTTCTTATGAATGGGACCACCTATCGTTACGCAATGTTCTATCTTGGGGTCGACAAGGGCGACTGCAAGGGCAACGAAATAGGTGTGGCTTTCAGCAACGAGTTGGATGCAGACTCCTGGACCAAATACCCCGGACAATTCATAGCATTCACCGGCAACCGGGACACTGCCTGGGGAATCGGACAGGTCTCAGCCATTTCACTGGACAAAAAAGGCAGAGTGCTCTTGAGTTATTCCCGTGGAGAGGAATCAGGCACAAGAGTCGAATTTTGTGAAGTGGAGATGAGCAATCTGTCCGATATCTCTTTCGGGCAGACCAAAGCCGTGTCCAGTCTGGGGCTCAACCTTGTCCTGCACAATTGCGACTTTGCCGTGGATCAGGAAGAGAACAAAATTGTGGGGACTTTCTCCGGTCCCACTTCCAATGTTTATCCGACCTTCGTGGAAGTGTCAGTGCCGGTGGCATATATGGATTTCACTTCATTCCAGGAAGGCAAAGGCACCTGGAAAAAGCTGGGAGACATCGACTCTTCAGTCAGCGGGTACTACCGCAACCACAACGCCTGCGTGCTGAGAGACAGTTTCGGCTACCTGAAAGACTACAAGACTCCAGGTGTCTTTTTCACAATAGCCACCACCGGTGCCCCGACAGAATGGTCCTACCGGATTTTCAGGACGGACGGATATTACGAAAAAATCGAAATCACGGAATGAACTGGAGGAGGTTATACCCGATACTGCCTCTCATTCTTTTCCTGTCCTGCTCAAAAGACTATTGGACTGAGGAGAGGATGTCCATCAATACATCTCTCCTTGACATCTACTACTCCCCGGCACTGTTAAAGTCCTGCAACGACGATGGGGATTCGGTGACATTCGAATTCTCCGACGGAGTGTGTGCGGACGTAAGCAGGGCGTGCATCAGCGTCCATTCTGCCACTGACGGCTCATTTCCGGATGTCCGGCTCAAAAACGGGCAGTGGGAGATCAACGGGAAAAAATCAGGCATATTTTTTTCCGAAGGCATAGGCAACAAACTGTCCAAAATCGTGTGCCTGGCATACGACTGCAATGCTCTCCGCCTGTATATGTCAAACGGGAACGTCCTCCATATCCCAAGCAGTCCGGAAGGATCCCTGTGGTCATTCGCCTTCCGCACAGAAGAAAATGCCTTTCTGGAAGAAACAATAGAGTGCAAGGTTGCCGGCACTGAAATCTCAGCCTCGGTCCCATCCTCGATTTTGGACAAAGACCTTTGTCCGAGCATAGGATACCGGGGCATATCCTTGTCCGTCAATTCAAAACTGCAGACTGACAGGGTGTCATCCGTGAACTTCTCAGGAGCCGTCGAATACAGACTGGTGCTGTATGACAAGTCGGAAATCATCTACACGGTAAACCTGAGTGAACCCTATCCCACAGTCTGGATCTACACAGACAATTGTGCGGAAATACAGAAAGACAAATACACCGGAGGCAGGATCCGCATCTGCGACCCGGAGCATAGATATTGGGACAAAGATGAATTTGAAGCCTCGATGAAAATCAAAGGACGCGGCAACAGCACCTGGATACGGTTCCCGAAAAAACCGTACAGAATCAAACTTGACGAAAAAGCCCAAGTCTTCGGCGTGTCCAAGAACAAAGACTGGGTTCTGCTTGCCAACTACTCGGACAAATCACTCTTGAGAAACACTACGGCATTCAGGGTGTCCAGAATCTGCCAGATGCAGTGGACGCCTGAAATATTCAATGTCGATGTATATCTGAATGACGGATACATCGGAAGTTACGACTTTACCGAGCAGAAGGAAGTGGCGTCACACAGGGTGGAAATCGATGTGGAGGCAGGTGACTGCTACCTGGAAATCGAGGCGCAGAAAGACAACCCTGTCTGTTTCGACACGCCGATGAACATACCGATAATGTTTTCGGAACCAGAATATCCTTCTGAAGAACTCAAGAATGAGATTGTCAAGTATTTCCAGGATTTCGAGTCCTCTCTTACCTCACCGCAGTCCGATGATCCGGACAAAGGCTACCGGGCGTATGTCGATGTAGATTCATTCATAAACCATTACATAGTACAGGAATTGTCGAAGAACATAGATGCCGACCTGTTCAAAAGCCTGTTCCTGGTCAAGAGAAAAAACGGAAAACTGGAATTCTGCCACGTCTGGGATTTTGACCTCGCATTCGGCAACTGCAACTATCTGAATGCCCATCAAGGCGTCAGCACAGGTCCCACCGGATGGTACATACGCAATCACACCCAGGAAGGCATCGACACAGGCTGGTATTACTATATGTTCAAAGACAAGGAGTTTGTCAAGGCTCTCAAACGCCGTTGGACGGAAGTTTACCCCGCATTACGTCAAGTTCCGGATGAAATGAGGGAATACAGCAGGGCAATGCACGGATCTGCCGGAAGGAATTTCAACAGGTGGCACATACTTGACACTTATGTATGGCCCAATGTAGTCTGGCTGGGAGACTACGACGCCGAGGTAGAATATATGTTGGACTTCTACTCTGAAAGGCTCGAATGGATGAACGGACAGATTGAAGCAATGTAGGACCTGAAAAATATGCGTCCAAAAATAACATTATTATTTTGCAGTTCGGAGAAAAAGTGCTACCTTTGCAGTCCGTTTGTGGATTTTGAAGAAAAATATAAAAAAGAGATACAATGAAAAGAACATTCCAACCATCTGAGCGCAAGCGCCGCAACAAGCACGGCTTCCGCGAGCGTATGTCCACTCCAAACGGACGCAGGGTGCTTGCATCCCGCCGTCGCCACGGACGCAAGAAACTCACAGTCTCATCTGAAGACAGATATTAGTATTTGAGACAAAGGGATACGCGATGTCCGGGCTTTTGAACCTGGGCATCTTTTTTTTTGCAAATTCATAGCCTATGTACAGAGTTGATGATTTTTTCGGAAAATACAGCGATGAAGGCAAAACGCTGATAGGCAGGGCAATGAGCATCGCTGAAGAGAAACTGAAGGATAAAGTTCGGGAGAACGGACATCCGTTTCTCGAACATCCCCTCAACGTTGCCAGGATAGTCTGCGACGAAATCGGACTCCAGGCGGAATGCGTGGCAGCGGTATTCTTGCACGAAGCCGGACGCTTCGACGAGATGAAGATGCAGTTGGACGGCTTTCCGAGGGATGTCGTGGCTATGGTAGAAGGCTTGGATAAAATTGCGGCAGTGAAGCCGAAGGACACCAGGCTTGAGGCGGAGAACTACAAGAAACTCATAGTCTCCTATTCCAGGGATCCGAGGGTGACCGTCATCAAACTTGCCGACAGGCTGGAAATTATGCGCAACCTCGGAATGTTCCCGAAATCTTCCCGCGAAAGGAAGAACCTTGAGACGCTATTCCTCTACATACCCCTTGCCCACCAGCTCGGACTCTACAATATGAAGAGCGAGATGGAGGACATCTATTTCCGTTACGCCGACCCTGAGCAGTACAGGACCATCACCAACAAGCTCAAAGCCACCGAGAAGGACAGGCAGAAGCTTATGATTCAATTCATAGAGCCGTTGAAGCAGAGGCTTTCGGACGAGGGCATACAGTACAAGCTGAAAGTAAGGACCAAGACGGCCTGGTCCATCTACAACAAGATGCGCAAGCAGAAAGTGCCTTTCGAGGGGGTGTTCGATGTCTTTGCCATACGTTTCATCATCGACTGCCCGGCTGACCCCGACACCGAGAAGGCGCTTTGCTGGAAAGTCTTCGGCTACGTGACCGAAGAGTACGAGCAGGACACCAACAGGCTCAGGGATTGGCTGACCATTCCGAAACCCAATGGCTACGAATCCCTGCACATTACCGTCAAGAACAGGGACGGGGCATATATCGAAGTACAGATCAGGACAAAGAGGATGGACGAGACTGCGGAAAGCGGACTTGCCTCCCACTGGTCCTACAAGGGCATCAGCCACGAAGCCACGCTCGACAACTGGCTGAAATCGGTGAGGAACATACTCGAGCACCCCGCCAATGGGGCTTCCCCTTATGAGGACGACCTCCCCACCCCTCCGGAGAACGAGATCTTCGTGTTCACCCCAAGCGGAGAACTGAGGAAACTGCCTTCCGGTGCCACCGTGCTGGACTTCGCCTTCGACATCCACAGCAACCTCGGCATCAAGTGTACGGGCGGAAGAGTGAACGGCAAAGGCGTGTCCATCAGGGAGAAACTCAATACGGGAGACATAGTGGAGATTCTCTCCAGCAAGAACCAGAAACCGTCACCGGACTGGCTCAACATCGTGGTAAGTTCCAAAGCCAAGACCAAAATCAGGCAGAAACTTTCGGAAATCGAGTTTGCAAAGGCGGACGAAGGCAAGGAACTGCTGGGCAGGAAGTTGAAGAACTGGAAGATAGACCTTTCCGACGATATTCTCGCCACTCTGCTGAAAAAATACCAGCACAAGACCCTCCGGTCGTTCTATGCTGCCATCGGAGAGGGCGACATAGACCTGTTGGAACTCAGGGACCTCATCACTGAGAACCCGTCCAAACCTCAGGCTGAGGAAGTCAAGATAAAGACTTCGCTCGGAGAAAAGGACAAGGTGGACGACATACTGGTGCTCAATGCGAAGAACGTGAGGGGTATTGACTACAAGATGGCAAAATGCTGCAACCCGGTCTTCGGGGACGACGTGTTCGGATTCGTGAGCAGGTTGGAAGGCATCAAAATCCACAGGATCTCCTGCCCCAACGCAGCCAGGCTTATGGAACAATACCCATACCGCATCCAGAAGGTGCGCTGGAGCGACAATCCTTCCTCATCCAATTTCCAGGTCACGCTGCGGATCACCGCCCTACCCGACCCTGCCGTGATAAACGAGATTATGGATGTGGTGAACAGTTTCCGTTCGGCAATGAGAGGCTTCAGTTTCAATGTGAACTCACGTACCGGACGCTATGAGATAGTTATGAAACTTGCAGTTCCCGGAAATCTGGAACTGGACAAGATATTGTCACAAATCAGGGCGTTGAAAAATGTCGATAAGGCTAACAGAAGTTGATTGTTATGGAAGACTACATTGAAAAGAAAGCTGCGGAAGCCGAGTCATTGTTCAGGTCAGGCTACAATTGCGCACAAAGCGTCGCACTCGCCTTTGCAGACTATGTCGCCGGGAAGACTGGACTTGATGAGGATGCCGTCCGCACTATGCTGACCTGCGGATGTGCGGGTTTCGGCGGAGGATTCGGCAGGATGAGGGAAGTATGTGGATGTGTAAGCGGGATGACTGCCATCGCCGGGTTCATCTGCCCGGCAGGCCGTGCCAACGACGCTGCCTCGAATGCGCTCAAGGCTGGGAACTATGCCCTGGTGCAGAAACTTGCAGGCAAGTTCAAGGACGCCAACGGCTCCATCGTGTGCAGGGAACTGCTTGCCGGGACCTGTGCTGCCAGCACGGATTCCCGACCTTCGGACAGGACTGCGGAGTATTACAAGAAACGCCCCTGCCCGGCACTTGCCGCTTTCGCAGCGGAATGTGTGGCTGAAGAAATATGCAGCAGGGAATGTCAGTGACTCAGGGGTGAAAAGTGAAGCAACTGCCTGCAAAAAAACATTGTGATAATAGGCAATGTCCATTTTAATTGTTAAGTTTGCACAGCCTTTCGGTTACTTGGGAAAGGCACACACTAGCCACTGATGTAAACATAGACTATGGACTACAGTATTAAATGCAAATCCCATCCCTGGCACGGAATCAACCCCGGCACTCCGGATGAAGTAAGGGCTTTCATCGAGATTGTCCCGACAGACACTGTCAAATACGAAGTTGATAAGGAAAGCGGCTATCTCTCCGTTGACAGACCTCAGAAATTCTCCAACATCGTTCCTTCCCTCTACGGATTCATTCCGAGGACCTGGTGCAATGTGAAGATGGCGGAACTTACCAACAAAGCCCTGGCAAGATACGACGTGGAAGGAGACGGGGACCCTCTTGATATTTGCGTACTCACGGAGAAAGATGTGACCCACGGGGACATCCTGGTCCGCGCGAAACCCATCGGAGGTCTCAGGCTGCTGGATACCAACCAGGCTGACGACAAGATCATCGCTGTCCTCAAGAACGACGCAATCTACAGCAAATACAACGACATTGAGGAACTGCCGATTCAGATTGTCCGCAGGCTCATCCACTATTTCACCACCTACAAGGACATTCCTGGCGAGACGAACCAGCGTATGAGGTTCGTCAGCACCTACGGGCCCGACATTGCGAAAGAGGTCATACGCAGGTCGATGGAAGACTACGATGACTTCTACGGCAAGGGACTCACCAAATAGAACATCTGAAACGATGAATGCCCGGTTTGAGCCGGGCATTTTCATTGGACACCCGGTCAAAGCCGGATGTGACCCTGCGATGAGGATTACAGGCTTACCTGTGGGAGCCTGGAAAGCGAGTCGGCAATCTGCCCGTCGGTAGGGATAGTGTCAGTCATAGTCCCGTCGTTATACGACTCGTAAGCCGTAAGGTCGAAGTACCCCGTCCCGGTAAGCCCGAAAAGAATGGTCTTTGCCTCGCCGGTCTCCTTACACTTCAGAGCCTCGTCGATGGCAGCCCTGATTGCGTGGCTGCTCTCCGGAGCCGGCAAGGTTCCCTCAACCCGGGCGAACATCTGTGCCGCAGCAAAGACCGAAGTCTGCTCCACTGCCCGCGCCTCGATGAATCCGTCGTGATAAAGCTGCGAAAGTATGCTGCTCATACCGTGGTAACGCAACCCTCCGGCGTGGCTCGGAGAAGGGATGAAATGGCTCCCGAGAGTGTACATCTTGGCAAGCGGGCAAATCATCCC
>JBJEJT010000412.1:0-7191 GCA_051878255.1 Candidatus Cryptobacteroides sp.
TAATCTTGAAGTATTAGCGTATAATAGTTTTTACATTCGGACAAAGTTACAAATTACTTTCGTATTTTTGTGCCGTTTCCGGAAAAAACAAAATCTGCCGGGGACGAAAACATTATGATTTCCATTACAAAATTCATATTCAACAGTTTCGAGGAACAGTGCTACCTGTGTTGGAGTGACAGGGGCGACGGCAGAGCCGTGCTGATTGACCCAGGATTCGACTCTTTGAAGGACTATGAAAGACTGAGGGGCACGCTCGACGCCAACGGGTTGGAACCTGCGGCTATTCTTCTGACACACAGCCATCCGGACCACATATACGGGGTTGGAAGGCTTTGCAGGGATTACGGGCTCAAGGTCTATATGCACAGGGACGAGTCGGTGTCGTTGGATGCTATGGAATCGCTGTGCAGGGAAATCGGGCATACGGTGCCGGACGGGTTCCGGGACCATATAATCACCGTGGAAGACGGACAGACGCTGGATTTCGGGACATTGCAATTCAGGGCTATCGCCACTCCGGGACATACCGCCGGGGGGCTGAGCTGGCTGTGCAGGGAAACGGAGGGGACAGGCTTGCACTGCGGGGAGGATGCTGATGAAGCGGCAGGACTTTATGACCGTGGTTGGAAAATCCTCTTCAGCGGAGACACGCTTTTCGCAGGGTGCATAGGACGGAGCGACCTCCCGGGTGGAGATTACGACAGGCTTATGGAGAGCATTATGACACGGCTTATGGCGCTTGACGGGCGCACCGATGTGCTTCCGGGACACGGCAGGAACACCACTGTCGGCGACGAGGGGATGAAGAATCCTTTCCTCCAACCTTTCAATGAACCGGAATTCGACTTCTGACAGGCGGGCTTCCGGTCATAGGGAGAGCAGCCTACGGCAAGCCGCAGAGTCAGCATAGAGCTGGTCTCGCAAAGTGGCAGTGGAAGAAAAGCGCATCTCCCCGCGCAGACGCCTCATAATGGAGATTTTCATCGGAAGACCGTAAATCTGTTCGTCAAAATCGAAGATATTGGTCTCGACGGTTATGTCCGACCCTGTATTGACCGTGGGACGGGAGCCGATGTTGCACATCCCGTAAAGCACACGGCTGTCGGAATAGAGCGCAGGAAGTTCCACCCGCACCAGATAGACCCCGTTGGCAGGAATGAGCTTGAGTGGTTCGAAGACCTGGAGATTGGCAGTGGGAAAGCCCAGGGTACGCCCTATTTTCTGCCCCTCCACGACCACTCCGTTGAGGAAATAGTCATAGCCCAGCATTTCATTGGCACGGGTCACGTCCCCACTTTCCAGGCAGTGGCGTATCTTGGTGGAACTGATGTCCCCCACCGCTTCGCACGCCACGAGTTCGATTCCAAGAGAGGAAGCGATGGATGAGACTGCAGCGACGCCTGCCCCGTCGGAGCCTACCCTGTTGTCATAACCGAACACCAGGGCAGTCGCCCCGAAACGTTCCGCAAGGATTTCCCGGATATAGCGGTCAGCAGTCATTTTTGCAAATTCTCTCGTGAACGGAATGGTTTCCACCCTTGTCACGCCCAACGAGAGCAGGAGTTCGCATTTCTCCTGATGGGATGTAAGCAACCGCAACTGCGGCGCCCCTTTCTGGAGCACCGCACGCGGATGTGGATTGAATGTCACGACAACGGAATCCTCCCCCTTCGCAGAGGCTTCACGGAGCAGGCGGCTCACAACCGCCCTGTGCCCGATGTGGACTCCGTCGAAGAAACCGGTAGCCGTTACAGCCATCTTACAAGTTCAAAATCCTGTCTGTGAGGCAGAAGCGGATTCTTTGCAAAGATGCGGCCTGCCACCTGATATACTCCGGTGGTCTCAGGCAGAACGTTTGCCTCGTATTTCACGATGCCGTCGTTGGACTCGACAGGCACACACTCATACTTGCTGATGATGTGGAACTTGTTCTTTGCATCCTGGGTAGCGAAGATGAACTCCACTCCAATCTCCTGAGGGTCGAGGTCGCCGACGCTGAGCACTACCCCCAACTTGTATTCGTGGTCTGTGGAAACGTTTCCTGCGGCACTGTCCGGCTTTGTCACGGAAACGACCTCCACCTGTGCCCAGTCGCGGCGCAGACGCTTCTTCCAGGCAGCGATTTCACGTGCCATCCTGAAGTCGTCGGCAACGATTTTCTCATAACGCTCGGACTGCGGGTCGTAATACTGGTCCACATAGTCGGTGAGCATCCTGTTGGTGGTGAAGTTGCAAGCCACCTGGGCTACAGTATTCTTGACATACTCTATCCAGGCTGCAGAATAGCCCTTGGAGTTGTCTGACTGATAGAATGTCGGAGCAATGTCGTTCTCGATGATGGTGTAGATGGTGGCAGCATCAAGCTCGTCCTGATAGTTCTGGTCGTCGTAGGTGCGCTCCATAGGCAAAGCCCATCCTGCACCCGGCTTGTAGCCTTCCACCCACCAGCCGTCAAGGACTGAGAAGTGCATCACACCATTCATCGCAGCCTTTTCTCCGGATGTGCCGGAAGCCTCGAGAGGACGGGTAGGGTTGTTCATCCACACGTCCACACCCTGGACGAGGTATTTCGCAAGAGTGATGTCGTAGTTAGGCACAAAGACGATTTTTCCGATGAAGCGGTCCTGCTTCGAGATGTCCACGATCATCTTGATGAGGTCCTGACCAGCCTTGTCTGCCGGGTGCGCCTTGCCTGCGAAAATGAACTGAACAGGGCGCTCCGGATTGTTCACGATCTCATCCAGACGGTCGAGGTCACGGAAGAGCAGGTGCGCACGCTTGTAGGTTGCGAAACGGCGTGCGAATCCGATTGTGAGGACATCGTCGCGGAGGGTGTCCTTGATGGTGACGATCTGACGCGGAGAATAGTGGTTGGTTGCGGCAGGGTCGGAAAGGCGTTCCTTGATTTCTGCCACGAGCTTCTTCCTGAGAGCCGTCCTGACATTCCAGATTTCGCTGTCGCTTACCTTGTAGATGCCCTCGAAGCAGCTCTTGTCATAATGGTGGGTCTTGAACTCATCCCCGAACACGCGGTCGTGGATGGACTTCCACTCCGGAGCCGTCCAGGTCGGATAATGGACACCGTTGGTAACATAGCTCACGTGGAGTTCCTCAGGCAGGTAACCCGGGTACATAGAAGCGAAGATGTCCTGGCTCACTTTGCCGTGCAACCACGAAACCCCGTTCACTTCCTGAGAAATGTTTGCGGCGAGGTTGCTCATCGAGAACTTCTCGTTCACGTCAGCCCCATTGATCTTGCCAAGGCTCATAAGAGTCTCCCAGTCAATTTTCAGACGCTCAGGATAATGGCCTATGTACTTGCGGAGGAGTCCCTCGTCGAAGGCATCGTGTCCAGCCGGCACAGGAGTGTGGGTGGTGTAGAGGGATGAAGCCCTGATGACTTCCATAGCCTCTGAGAAACTGAGGTTCTCTTTCTCAATGTACTCGCGGAGCCTTTCAAGACCTATGAAAGCCGCGTGACCTTCGTTGCAATGGTAAACCTGAGGGTTCAATCCGAGTTTGCGGAGAGCCCTGATGCCGCCCACGCCGAGAAGAAGTTCCTGCTTGAGACGGTTCTCCCAGTCGCCTCCATAGAGGTGGTAGGTGACCTCCCTGTCTTCCTGCAGATTGTCCTCATAGTCGGTGTCAAGGAGATAAAGGTCTGTCCTTCCGACTTTCACGAGCCACAGACGGGCATTGATATTGCGTCCCGGGAATGCGATGCTGACCGTAACCCAGTTGCCGTCAGCGTCACGCACCGGCTCTGCCGGGGTCTTCATAAAGTCCTGGGCGTCATATTTGGAAACCTGTGCTCCCTGGGCGGAAAGCATCTGGGTGAAATATCCGTAACGATAGAAAAGTCCCACAGCCACGAGATTCACGTTCATATCCGAAGTCTCCTTGAGGTAGTCTCCCGCAAGGATTCCCAGACCTCCCGAATAAATCTTGAGGGATGTGTCCAGACCGTACTCCATACAGAAATATGCCACTGAAGGATTTGTACGCTTTGCTTTGAGAGCCATATACTCGTCGAACTCGGACTTGACCTCCTTGAGGCGTCCGAGGAACTCGTTGTCCGTGCTGAGCGCCTTGAATTTCTTGAGGCTCACCCTGTCCAGAAGAGCGATGGGGTTCTCGCCGCAGCTCTTCCAAAGTTTAGGGTCTATAGATTTGAAAAGTTCCTTTGCTGATTCATTCCAGCACCACCAGAGGTTCTTGGACAGAGTCTCAAGATCCCTCAATGTCTCAGGCAGATGCCTGGACACAAAAACACTGCTCCACGAAGGGCTGTTTACTTCATTCTTCTTGTATTCCATTGGTTTATCATCCCTGAACTCAGGGAATGCTCCTTTTTCTGATATAACTTTATCCAAAGCCTTGGAGTAGGCTTCCTTGTAATAGGCTATGTTGTTGTCCCAGAGGGCAATCTCCGAGACTTCACGCGCATTGTCCATATAGACCTTCCTTTCATCCCTGGAAAGTCGCGCGATTTCGCGTATGCGTCCCACGGTTTCCTCGACCACATTCCTGTAGTTGGAATCGTTGCGGGTCACCACGGTGATGCCCGGGTGCTGCTTCCCGTAATGGCTGCGCACCCACTGTCCGAATCCTGCGAGAGAGGTGGTGAGGGTAGGGACCTTGAATGCGAGGGATTCCAGGGGAGTGTAGCCCCACGGCTCATAATAGGACGGGAAGAGGGCGAGGTCCATACCGTTGAGCAAGTCGTAATAAGGCATATTGAAGATTCCGTCGTTTCCGTTCAGGTAGGACGGGATGAAATATACCCTGACCTTGCACTCGGGACCGTTGTCCAGACCCAACTCACGCAGACGGCGTGAGACATTGTCGTATTCCGGGTTCATCAGCACGTGGGAGACCATCGTGCGGTAGTCCGACTTCTCGCCGGCGAGTTTTGAGGCAAGAGCCCTGTCCGGACCGTTGTGACCGGAAGGAATCATAATGAACGCCTGGATGCTGCGACCCTCGTAGTCGGAACGGTTCAGGCTGTCAAGAGCGTCGATGAACACATCGATACCCTTGTTCTTCCATTCATAACGGCCTCCGATGCAGACCAGGATGGAGTCTTCGGGAACAGCCTCGCCGGACATCGCGGATGCGATGCCGATGAGTTTCTCCCGAGCCTCAGCCCTTTTCTGCGGATATTCCTCCTCCGACGGAGTGAAACTGTTCTCGAATCCGTTCGGAGTCACGACATCCACCCCGCGGCCGAGGAACTTGCGGCACTCGTTTGCCGTAATCTCGCTGACCGTCGTGAAGATGTCGGCGTTCTGTGCGGACTTCTCCTCGAGGGAGTGTCTTGCCATCACATTGAATTCACGGGCTTTCGCAGCCGGGTCATAGCTTTCCATAGCGTCGTACAGAGGCAGATTGTTGCCTGCTATGCAACGCCCGAGCACAGTCGCGTGGGTTGTGAACACCGTCGCGATGGGAAGATTCGTGCTCTTTATGTAGAGCAGTCCGGCTCCGGTCATCCATTCGTGGAACTGGGCGACGACCTTGTCTGACGGAAAGAGATTGAAGCGGTAGAAACTTTCAATCACCTTGCCGGCGGCATAGCCGAAGAGAGCTGACTCCCTGTAATCCCAGTTCCCGGTTATGGAATCGACACCGAACTGCTCCCAGAACTTGCCCAGAATTGCGTTCTGGGAGGTTAGATATTGCTTGAAATCGACAAGTATTGCGATGGGCCTGCCAGGCACATTCCACTTTCCGATCCTTACTCTGATTCCTTCCGATGCGGCTTTAGCCTTCCAGGACTTGAATAGAAGCGGTTCCTCGATGAAATCCGGGTTGCTTGCGGTGTGCATCCACACGTCCGGACCTATGAGAATATGATGACGCTTGTACTCAGCCTTCAGGTTAAGTGCCTTGGTGGCAATCACCGTATAAATCCCGCCTACCTTGTTGCAGACTTCCCAGCTGACTTCAAAGAGGTAGTCGGGCTTTGTCATTTCTTCAGTTTGATTCATAGATTTTATCTCTGTTCCGTCGCCTCAAGCGCCTGATCCACACGGAGAATGAAGTCGCTCAGAACATTCATATAGTTAATAAATGCCTCAAACGGAGTGTCATAAGGGTTGAAATACTTGTGTACTGCCCCGTCTGAGAAGTACTTGGTGCACATATAGTAGAAGTGGTCACTCTCCTGGAGATGTCCGAAATCGGACCAAAGCTCTGCGTCGTTGAGGATTGCGAGCTTCTCTGAAAGGGAGTAGAGCTTGTTGAAAGCCTCGTTCTGGAGTTCGTTTCCGAGCCAGGCGGAAGTGTCGCGTTCCTCGTCAGCCCAGGAAATCGCGTCCGGAATGCAGAGTGCTGCCACCGGTTTGTGCTTGCGGGCTGCACGGGCAGGGGTTACGAACTCGAATTCGCCGTCTGCGATGACAGCTGCAGGGAGGTATTTCATAAAGTCGAAGATACCTGTGGAAGCTGCCTGATGCTCTCCGAAAGTCTCATAGTCCATAAAGAGGTTCACAATCTCGCCGTCCCCAGCCTTGAGCCAGGAAACGAACTTGTCGGTTGTGAGAGGCCAGTTCTCCCAGCCTTTGTTGGAGAAGCGGAAGGCGATGTCGTCGCTCAAGCCCGAGTTGCGGAGAAGAAGTTTCTGGTTCTTCTTCGTGGTTGCCTTGTAGAGATAGTTCGGGCTCTGCCAACCGAGCACGTGCTTCGCACCTTCAGTGAGGATGGTCTTGAAACCGAGGTCGCCGACCATATTGGCGATGGAGTCGGAGTAGATGAGCTCAGTGTTGCGGAAAGTGGTCGGAGTGACACCGAAATACTTCTCGATGGCATCCTTGTGCTTTGCGACCTGATGCTTGAACTCAGACTCTGAAGCGAGGGATGAAAGGGAGTGGTAGTAGGTCTCGGAAAGAAACTCGACGCAACCTGTGGCAGCGAGTTTCTTGAAGCTGTCAAGCACTTCCGGACAGTAGCGGTCGAACTGCTCGAGTGCGGTTCCGGTAATGGAGAAAGCCACCTTGAAAGCACCTTTCTGCTCTTCAATCTGCTGGAGGAGAAGCTCATTCATAGGAAGATAGCACTTCTGGGCTATCCTTTTGAGTATGGTTCTGTTCGCAAAGTCGTCATAGTAGTGGGAATCCTTTCCTATGTCGAAGAAGCGATACTGACGGAGTCTGGTAGGCTGATGGACCTGAAAATACAGGCAAACTG
>JBJEJT010000413.1:0-1762 GCA_051878255.1 Candidatus Cryptobacteroides sp.
GGGCTGTTGGAACAGCCGGACGGCATAAGTCTTGCAAAGCTTGCAGCCCGCTATTCGGACGGTATAATTTTAGCAAACGAGAACATTCCGGATGAGTTGTCCGCTTTCTGCCAGACCGAAGGCAAGCCTGTCCTTCCGTTCAGCCGTGCGGCACTTGAGGACGGAAGCTATATGGACGATTACAACAGTTTTTACGACAGTATTTAAGATGATTTTTTCCGGTAAAAAAGGAAGGCTGTCCGCAGCGGTCGCTATGGCAGCGGTGCTGGGCGGCACGGGTTGCGTCAAGACCGACGGGACGCTCGGACAGGACTATATCCCCTCAGCACATATATGGAAAGTCGCATCCGTTTCTTTCGACATAGATGAGATTGAAATGCAGCGGGCGGACGAACTCGGCGGATACAGTTCCAAGAGAATCTCAATCGGCGGCATACTGAACGAGGATTCAAGCCTGGACGAAAGGATTTCCGCATTCACACTCATCCCCCTCGTGGACACACTCACATTCACAATGCCGGATGACGCGGAATGTACCGGCTTCCATTTCGCACTCGGCAAGGACACACTGTCCTTCAAGGATGCGTCTCAGGAACATATAATCCAGAAAGTCCGGGTGTACGCACTCCAGCACCCGCTTGACAACGACATAATCTATTCCGGCAAACTCACCCGGGACGGTTATTACAAGGACGGGGAGACGGACATCCGCCTGTACGACCCGTCGCAGGGAGTTGTCACGGAAGGCGTCCCGACTTACAACGGGGGCGACTCCCTCTCTTTCGAGTTCACAAGGGCATTCGGCAACGTGTATCTGAACGCGCTGAAAGAACTGAAACTCGGGTCCGTTACCGAATACGCGAAGAAACTGCCCGGAGTCATAATGAGATGCGATGAGCCTGCAGTCGGAAGCGGCAGAATCAACCTGTTCCAGTGCGCAGTGAGCACCGACGACTACAACTATCTCACAGGCAACTACATCAAGCTCGACTTCAAAGCCACATACGATGAAAGGGGACAGATTGACACTTCCCTCATAATGCTTGCCGGTATGTCCTCGATGATTGACAGCGAGACATCCACCCTCCCGACACAGTACGCATTCAATTTCAGCACCGGGGGGAACATCCCATCAGGCTCTGCGGGCGACAGGATTCTGGTGGAGGGCGGAAGCGGTCTGAAGCCTGTCATACGTGCGGATGTGTTGATAAACGCAATTGCAGACAACATCACCGCCGCAATCAGGATGAACATCAAGGATTTCGACAAGTTGAGCGAGAGCGAGCAGTTGGAAGCCCTGAAAGCAAAACTCGACCAGACCATAGTGAACCGTGCCACCATCTACCTCAACTATGAGCACGATGAGGAATTTGAGCAGGTGAAGCATTTTCCGAAAATCCTCAGCCCTACCTGCAGGATTACTGCCACACGGAAAATCACGAATGAGGACGGTTCCACGACCGAGCAGGA
Source organism: Candidatus Cryptobacteroides sp. (assembly GCA_051878255.1). Lineage (GTDB taxonomy): Bacteria > Bacteroidota > Bacteroidia > Bacteroidales > UBA932 > Cryptobacteroides. The sequence continues at coordinate 1,471 of JBJEJT010000413.1, forward strand.
AGTGACGACATTCGCCGGGCTCACCGATGCCAGCGTTTCGAGTGAGAACCAGGGCAACATCAGCCGTTCACTCAAGCGCTATCAGCCGGACATCAGCCACCACGCCCAGGAACTCCTGCGACTGGTCCGGAAAGACGGCGAAACCGAGGAGGAATTCAACAAGAGGAAGTCCAAATACGATATATGGATGCTGATTATGCACCCTGAGACGACCACCACTACATCCTCCGGGGATTCGTCCTACAACGACTATCTCAACGCCCTCGCTTACAGTTCCTACTACAACAACCTC
>JBJEJT010000414.1:0-7147 GCA_051878255.1 Candidatus Cryptobacteroides sp.
TCAGGCAACAATCTGATGAAAGGTCTTCTGACTGACGACGAGCCGCTTGTGGAAGAGGCTTGCCGGCAGATAGCTGAAGAGATACGGATAGCCGACACTGATGAGGGCATACAGTCGGACTGGTCCTTCCACCAGCACGGTCCGCAGATTCAGACAGGCAACTACGGTCTCGCCTATGCAGACGGGCTGACTTTCTGGATGAGGGTGCTGAAAGATTCTCCCTATGATTTCACCAGTGGGCAGAAAGATATTCTCACCGGATTTATGAAGGAGGGACTGTGCTGGAGCGTGTGGAAGGGGCTTATGGACCCGAACCATTGCGGCAGGCAGAATTTCATAGATGCGGGGGTGGGGAAGGCGTATGCGCTTGCGGTGGCTGCATCCAATATGGCACGGGCATCGGAAGAGGATTCGGTTTTCTTCGCAAATGTGGCAAGGGAAATCCTCCAAAGCGACAAATTTTCCAACACCCTGGTCGGCAACCGCTATTACGACTGTTCCGACTGTGGCATACATCGTTCCCGGGAATGGTATGCCTCTGTACGTATGCACTCCGAAAGGACCATAGGCTTCGAGTTTACGAACAGGGAGAATACCCTCGCCAATTTCTCTGCCGACGGGGCAGTGCTTGCTATGGTAAGCGGACGGGAGTATGAAAACATCTTTGCCTGCTGGGACTGGCGGAAAGTGCCGGGAGTCACGGCTTATGATGACGGCAAACCTATAAAATGTGATGACAGCATAGAGGGCAAGCGCAACGGCTCCGCCCACGTTGGCGGACTTGTCTGTGACGGGGTGATGGCTGCCACGATGGAACTGGACAGGGATGGTCTCGTTGCGCTGAAATCCTCATTTTTCTTCGATGACTGCGTGGTGGCCCTGGGTTGCGGAATCAGTGTCGCCGATTCGACGGATTTCGTTGGAGTTACCACATCCATCGACCAGAAACTGCTGGACGGAAAGGTTAGTCGCGGCAGGAATTGGGTCCACAACGGCAGGACGGGATACCTCAGCCTGGACGGGCAGTCAATACTCCATTCAAAAGGCAGAAAGAAAGGAGACTGGGGCAAGATAGACCCCGCACTTTCGGGGGTGACGGATTCCAGGAAGGTATTCTCCTGCTGGTTTGAACACGGTCCGCACTGCCGGGATGCCTCATACTCCTATATGATACTGCCTTGTGCGGATGCCGGGATGACTGCACGCGCTGCGGAGGAACTTTCCTCAGCCGGGGCTTCAGTCCGCGTGATACGCAACGACAAGGCTTGTCAGGCAGTGTCCCGACATTCCACCCTGGTTGCCGTTTTCCACGAGGCTGGCACATATCACCTTGATGGGCAGACCTTTGTGGCGGAGACTCCGGGCATCGTGATGGCCGGTCCTTCGGGCAGGAAATCCGTTGCCGTTCCGGAAAAGTCCCACAGGGCAGAGCCACGGGAATCTTCGGACAGGGAATTTGAAGAGACAACTCGCAAGGTGTTCAAGAGGGCAGAAGCGCAGTTTTCCCTTATGGAAAGGGAGCTGGACAGCACCTCCACAGCCACGGGGAAGACTGTTTTCCCCCGGACCGTTGATGCCGGCGGGCACTTCGTTACCAGTCCTGTCCGCTGGTGGTGTTCAGGCTTCTACCCCGGTTCGCTGTGGTATCTCTATGAGTACTCCCGGGACCATAGCGTGCAGGAGACGGCCTTGAGGCGCACCGGAATGTTGGAGAGCCTGAGGCACCGCGGCGATGACCACGATGTGGGATTCCAGATAATGTGCAGTTACGGAAGTGCATACCGCATTCTCGGGGACACCAGCCTTGCCTCAGTCATCGTCGATGCTGCAAAAGCCCTCTCCACCCGTTTCAACCCGGCAGTGGGCTGTACCCGTTCCTGGAGTTTCGGCAAATGGTCCTTTCCCGTCATCATAGACAATATGATGAATATGGAACTGTTGCTCAAGGCATCTGAACTGCTCGCCGGTTCCGACCCTGCCGAATCTTCCCGCTTGAGGGAAATAGCCCTTTCGCACGCCCGCACGACTATGAAGAACCATTTCAGGCAGGACCACAGCTGCTTCCATCTTGTGGACTATAATCCTGAAAACGGGGAGGTCGTGCATCGTCAGACTGTGCAGGGCTTTGCGGATTCCTCGGCTTGGAGCAGAGGTCAGGCTTGGGCAGTCTATGGCTATGCTATGATGTATGAATACACGTCTGAGGCAGATATGCTGAACCACGCGGTTGCTGTCGCTGATTATGTGTTGTCAAGACTTCCTGAGGACTGCATACCATATTGGGACTATGATTCCGACCTCATCCCGGATGACCTGAGGGATGCTTCGGCTGCTGCTGTGACTGCCGCCGGACTGCTCAGGCTGGCACCGTCCGTGGATGCTGAAAAAGCGGAGAGATACAGGGGGACTGCCCGCAAAATCCTGCTCAGGCTTGCAGGAGACGACTATCTGGTGCCGGAGGGGGGATGTCACGGCTTCCTGCTCAGGCACAGCGTAGGCAGCAAGCCGGGCAACTCGGAGGTCGATGTCCCGCTGACCTATGCAGACTATTACTATCTTGAGGCTTTATTGAAATATCTGAGACAATGAAATACAGATTATTGATGGCGGCGGCACTGTGTCTGCCCCCTTTTGTTTCTTTTGCCAAAGTGACACTGCCCGATGTCATCTCCGACAATATGGTGGTGCAACGCAACGCCGATGTGGAACTTTGGGGTAAGGCTGCCCCGGGGCACCGCCTGAAGGTTCGCGCTTCCTGGAACGGTGTAACCTATTCCGTAAAGGTATCTGGCGAAGGGGATTGGATGCTTTCGGTTCCGACACCTGATGCCGGAGGTCCATATACAATCACTTTCGATGACGGGGAGAAGACGACAGTGGAGAATGTGCTTTCCGGTGAGGTCTGGTTCTGCTCCGGCCAGTCGAATATGGAAATGCCGATGAAAGGATTCGTGGGACAGCCGGTGGAAAATTCGGCGGACCACATACTTTCCGCAAAGGCTGAGATTCCGATCAGAATGTGCAATGTGAAAAGGGAATTTTCTTTCGTCCCAAAGGATAATTGCCAATGTAAATGGGATTTGCACACTCCCGAGGCTGTGATGAATACCAGTGCGACTGCATATTTCTTTGCATTGAGGCTATGGGAAACTCTGGGAGTCCCAATCGGGATTATCCATTCGTCCTGGGGAGGCACGCCAATCCAGGCCTGGATGGACCGGGAACTTATAGAATCGGAATTTCCCGGAGAATTTGACCTTTCGGCATATCAGTCAGGGAAAAAGGACAAGGCCAAGAATGTGGCTGGAACTCTCTACAATGCTATGCTCCATCCGCTTGTGAAATACACGATAAAGGGCGTTATTTGGTACCAGGGTTGTGCCAACAGGGCAAATCCTGAACAGTACAAGAGACTGCAGCCTGCCTTTGTCAAGATGTTGAGGGAAAAATGGGGCAATCCGCAGATGCCTTTCTATTTCACGCAGATTGCGCCCCACAATTATGGGGGTCCCGACAAACGTGAAGCCGGCTATATGATGTGGGCTCAGGCTCAGACTCTCGAGCTGATTCCTTTCAGCGGAATGGCAACCACCCACGATATCGGAGAGGCTGCGACCATACATCCGAGAAAAAAGAAAGAGGTGGGGGACCGCTTGGCTTATCTGGCATTGGCGGACAATTACGGCTACAAGTTTCTGGATGCCAGGGCTCCTGTTCCGGTCACATTCAGATTTGAAGACGGTAAGGCTACGATTTCTTTCCGTGTCGGGGCTATGGGATTGAATCCTATCAACAGGCAGCTTGAGTCATTTGAACTGGCAGGGGAGGACCGTGTCTTCTATCCTGCAAATGCAAAGGTGTCGGGGAACCGGAAGGAGGTGGAGGTCAGTGCGCCTGAAGTTCCTGTTCCTGTGGCTGTCCGCTATGGAATCAGAAATGTTTCACAGGCAAGTCTCTTCAATTCCGCAGGCATTCCCGCCTCCCCATTCCGTTCCGACGACTGGCCCCGGGAATAGACGCCCGATCAGGTCGGGCGTGACGTTGCCAATCCGGGCGTGACGACGCAATGTCTGACGTGACGTTACCAATCCGGGCGTGACGACGCAATGTCTGACGTGACGTTGCCAATCCAGGTGCGACGATGCAATGTCGGGCGTGACGTTGCCAATCCAGGCGTGACGTGAAAAACGTCATTCCCGGCTTGACCGGGAATCTCAAAACTTTGATTCCCAGCAGTATATTTAATACACAACTTTGTATAACACAAAGTTGTGTATTTGGTTTGTATTGCTTATTCTATGCAGATAACAATAATTTCGTAACTTTATAACAGCGGTAAATTTTACAGCGGTAAAAGTTCAAAGACTATGAAACTTTTTGACAGAAAACAACAGCTTGCGACACTCCGCGCTGATGACAAAAATGCTGAAATCATTGAAGTTAAACGCAATCCGGACAAGTATGACCGTAAACTCCTGGATGAGAAGACAGCCTTCTTCAAAACAAAGGAGAAGCGCTTGCGGAAGTTTTTCATTTCGACCCGTTTTCTGAGTATGGAAGATATGTAAAGACTGAAATAACGAATCAGTGGGGATCCACGAAGGGGGATGAACAAAAAGTCTTTTGTTCATCCCCCTTCGGGCTTCTTAACCACCGCATACGTGCGTCTGCTGCCCCTATCAGGGGCATTTCGCACCTTAGGTGCGGTCCTTTGGGGACTTTTAGTCATACCCTTTGTCGGGCCGAAGGCCCTCCTTAAGCGGTGTTTTGCACTTGTGAAACTCAGGTGCTAAATCAGTGCCTCGCCAGTCATAGCCTCAGGCTGAGGTATGCCCATCAGTTTGAGTATGGTCGGAGCCACGTCGGCGAGTTTGCCGTCCTTGACTGTCTTGACCTCGTCGCCGGCATTTATGACGATGAACTGCACGGTGTTGAGCGAGTGTGCGGTGTTAGGCGTACCGTCCGGGTTCACGGCATTGTCCGCGTTTCCGTGGTCGGCAGTCAGGAGGATTGCATAGCCCTGGCGGATTGCAGCCTCCACGACTTTCTCCACGCACTTGTCGATTTTGGCAACGGCGCGGCAGATGGATGTATAGACTCCGGTGTGTCCCACCATATCCCCGTTTGCAAAGTTCAGGATGATCATATCCTCCTTGCCAGTCTCAATCGCTTCCACGAGTTTCTCCGTAACCTCTGTCGCGCTCATCTCAGGGAGCAGGTCATAGGTCGGAACTTTCGGCGAGTTCACCAGGATGCGGTCTTCGTTCTCGAACTGAGCCTCGCGTCCTCCGTTGAAGAAGAAAGTCACGTGGGCATATTTCTCGGTCTCGGCGATACGGAGCTGCCTCTTGCCAGCCTTTGCGACTGTTTCTCCGAGAGTGTCCTCCACATTCTCTTTCGGGAAGAGGATATGCAGACCCTGGAACGAAGCGTCGTAAGGGGTCATACAGCAGTAATAGAGAGGAATGGTATTCATACCAGCCTCCGGCATATCGTTCTGGGTGAGCACTGCGGTGAGTTCCCTTGCACGGTCGTTGCGGAAGTTGAAGAAAATCACAACGTCGCCCTCGCTGATTTTGCCTATGGCCTGTCCGTCGGCGCCCGTGATTACGACAGGTTTGATGAACTCGTCCGTAACACCCTCTTCGTAAGATGCTTCAATAGCCTCGGTTGCGGAACTTGCCTTCACTCCTTCGCCGCTTACGAGCATATCGTAGGCTTGTTTCACGCGGTCCCATCTCTTGTCGCGGTCCATAGCATAAAACCTTCCGCAGACGGATGCGACCTTTCCGCAGGTCTTCGCCATTTCCTTTTCAAGTTCCTCCACGAATCCCTTGCCACTCTTCGGGTCGCAGTCGCGTCCGTCCATAAAGCAGTGTACGAACACATCCTCAAGTCCGTATTCCTTTGCCACGGCGAGGAACTCGTAAACGTGGGCAAGTGAGGAATGGACGCCTCCCATTGAAGCCAGACCCATAAGGTGAATCTTCTTGCCGTTAGCCTTTGCATACTCATAGGCTGCCTTGATTTCGGCATTCTGGAGAAGCTTGTGGTCGCGGCAGGCGATGTTGATTTTCACAAGGTCCTGGTAAACCACACGTCCGGCACCAAGATTGAGGTGTCCTACTTCGGAATTACCCATCTGGCCGTCAGGCAGCCCCACATATTCGCCGCACGCCTGGAGATGGCTGAAAGGATATTTCTCACGGAGAGAATCGATGTACGGTGCGCCCTGGGTGTAGATTGCGTTGGTCCAATCGTGCCTGCCCTCGCCCCAACCGTCAAGAATCATTAAAAGTACTTTTCTTTCCATAATATATTCGTAACAATTATTTCGTAAATTTGCGGCGCAAATATAGCAATTTTATAGAGAAAATGTCGAGAAAAAAGAGATACGGGACACGCAAGACCCGTGAAAAGAAACAGTTGCCCGTTCTGGAGGGCTCTGTGCAGATGACGCGAGAAGGATTCGCATTCGTAATTGTCGAAGGAGAAGAAAATGACATATTCGTCCGTGCCAACAAACTTGGCGGAGCTTTGCACGGAGATCTGGTGAGGGTTGCCGTCACCAGGGAGAAAACCGAGAGGTCGAGAAGGGAGGGCTATGTCCTCGAAATAGTGAAACGTTCTTCAAAGCCTTTCGTGGGCATACTCCATATCTTCGATTCCCAGGCGTGGGTGCTTATGCAGAGCCGCACAATGCCTTATGACATAGTGGTTTCCGACCTTGAGAAACATCCTGATGCCGAGACGGGGATGAAAGTCGCGGCAGTCGTGGACTATTGGAAAAGGGGGGATTCCTGCCCGACGGGACATATAGTGGACGTGCTCGGAATGCCAGGGGAAAACGATACGGAGATGCACGCCATTCTCTCCGAATTCGGTCTGCCATACAGGTTCGAAAGGGAAGTGGAGGATGCGGCTGACGGAATTTCCGAGAAAATCACTGCCGAGGACTGCGCAGGGCGTCGCGATTTCACGGATATCCTGACCTTTACCATAGACCCGGCTGACGCAAAGGACTTCGACGATGCCCTCAGTTTCCGCAAACTCGAGAACGGCAATTACGAGGTTGGTGTCCATATTGCCGACGTAAGCCATTATGTGAAACCGGGTTCCATCGTGGATGAGGAGGCGCGGACGAGTG
>JBJEJT010000415.1:0-1749 GCA_051878255.1 Candidatus Cryptobacteroides sp.
GACCCTGTCCTTGCCAGACTGCTGGTGCAGAGAGGCATCACGACTTTCGAGGAAGCCCGTTCCTTTTTCCGCCCCTCGATGGACAGGCTCCACGACCCTTTCCTGATGAAGGATATGGACAAGGCTGTGGAAAGGCTCGAAAGGGCTCTGCGCTCCGGCGAAAAAATCCTGGTCTATGGCGACTATGACGTGGACGGCACCACGGCAGTCTCGCTCGTTTATTCTTTCCTCAAGAAATTCTCTTCCTCAGTCGGTTTCTATATTCCCGACCGTTATGACGAGGGCTACGGAGTTTCCACCAAGGGCATAAACTGGGCTGAGGAAAACGGCTACAGGCTCATCATAACCCTCGACTGCGGAATCAAAGCCATAGAGAGGGTCAGATATGCCTCGGAAAAAGGCATAGATATGATAATCTGCGACCACCACCTGCCGGAAAACGAGATTCCCGCAGCCGTGGCTGTGCTGGACCCGAAAAGGGAGGACTGCAACTATCCTTTCGACGACCTTTCGGGCTGCGGGGTAGGCTTCAAGCTGATGCAGGCTCTCGCCATTTCGAGGGGCATACCGGCTTCGGAACTTGACCCGCTCCTGGACCTTCTTGCGGTAAGCATAGCCTCCGACCTGGTTTCCGTCAAGGGGGAGAACAGGATCTTGGCGCACTTCGGGCTGAAACGGCTGAACGAGAATCCCTGCGAGGGGCTCAAGGCAATGATAAGCCTCTCAGGTCTGGAACCGGGGCACCTTACCATCGACGACATAGTTTTCAAGATAGGACCGCGCATCAATGCAGCCGGCAGGATGGAATCGGGGAAGTCGGCAGTGGACCTGCTCACCGCGACCGATGCCGGTACGGCGCGTGAGGCAGCCGAGGAAATCAACCGCTTCAACACCCAGAGGAAAGACATAGACAGGCAGAACACCAAGGAGGCTATGGATATGGTGTCGGAAGGCAGGTGCCTTTCCTTCAACAACGCCACCATAGTGTACAACCCGTCCTGGCACAAGGGCGTGGTGGGAATCGTGGCTTCGCGGCTGGTGGAGGCGTTCTTCAAGCCCACCATCGTGCTGACCAAGGCAAACGGCTTCGTAAGCGGCTCTGCCAGGAGCGTTCCGGGATTCGACCTCTATGAAGCCATCGAGAGTTGCGCCGACCTTCTGGAAAATTTCGGAGGGCATCTCTACGCTGCCGGAATGACTATGAGGGAGGAAAATCTGCCGGAATTCTGCCGCAGGATAGAGGAATTCATTTCCGGCAGGATAATCCCGCAGATGCAGACCCCGGTCGTGAACATAGACGCGAAAATCTGCTTTTCAAACATAAACCCGAAGTTCCTGAGGATCCTGAAACAGTTCCAGCCTTTCGGACCGGAAAACACAATGCCGGTCTTCCTCACCGAGAATGTCTATGACAACGGCAACGGACGCAAGGTAGGGGCTGAGGGTGGACACCTCAAACTGGAACTGATAGAAGAAGAGAACCCCGGTTGGCACATTTCAGCCATAGGGTTCAATATGTCGGAATCTTTCGACTACATACGTTGCGGCAACCCTTTCGACATCTGCTATTCCATAGTTGAGAACTATTACAGGGGCACCTCCACTATGCAGCTGAGAATCAAGGATATACATCGTAGGGATGACGAAATCTGAAAGTGCCGGAGAATTTAGTAATACGAAAAAAATAAGTTGCATCAGATTTGAATTGGATTTCCGAGGTCAGATTTTCACCCGAAGAAGGAGCATAGC
>JBJEJT010000416.1:0-7121 GCA_051878255.1 Candidatus Cryptobacteroides sp.
GTAATATATTTTCTGCAAGATATATCATTTGCCGGAAAATTTGCAGAAATTGCAGATAGAAACTACCTTTGCGGCTGAAAATTATGCTTATGAAAAAAGATTATATTGTCAAGGGGCTTTTTGTAGTCCTGATCATTGCCTCTGTATTTGTGTCGCCTGCCATTGCGCTTTTCGCCGGCATCGTCCTCGCCCTGACTTTGGGCAATCCTTTTCCGAAATTTTCCAAGAAGGTGTCGAAATACCTGCTTCAGGTGGCTGTAGTGGGACTTGGTTTCGGAATGAACCTTCACGAATCCCTCGCCGCCGGCAAGGAAGGCATATTGTTCACCATTGTGTCTGTAATCGGTGTGATGGTGGTCGGTTGTCTGATTGGACGGGCCCTGGGGCTGCTTCCGAAACTCTCCTATCTCATCAGCACCGGTACTGCCATATGCGGCGGAAGTGCAATCGCAGCTGTGGCTCCGGTGGTTAAGGCCGACGATGACGAGACATCGATGTCGCTTGCAGTGATTTTCACTCTCAATGCAATAGCCCTCTTCATCTTCCCGCCTATAGGCCACGCGCTCGGCCTGGACCAGAACCAATTCGGTACCTGGGCGGCCATAGCCATCCACGATACGAGTTCAGTCGTCGGAGCCGCGTCCATCTACGGCGAAGAGGCACTGAAGGTTGCCACCACAATCAAACTCACCCGTGCACTTTGGATTATTCCGCTTTCGCTCGTGTCAATGCTGTTCTTCAGGAGCAGGAAAGGGGAGAACAAGACCAAAATGTCCATTCCGTGGTTCATTTTCCTTTTCATTCTTGCAATGGTGTTCAATACCTATGTTCCCATTCCGGAAATGATTTCCAAAGGCATCTCAGTCTTTTCTCATAAGTCCTTGTCTATCACTCTTTTCCTGATTGGTTCTGGAATGTCGCTGGATTCCATACGCAAGACGGGGATCAAGCCGGTGCTGCTGGGCGTAATCCTCTGGGTGCTCATTTCTGCAGTTACTCTCTGGGTGGTTTGCTGACGGGCTCGGAATGTGCGGCTCCGCTTACCTTTTTTCGTGTCTTGGCAAATACTTTTCGATATGAAAGCAATTAAGTTTATAGCACTTGCGCTTTTGACAGCAAGTATTACCGTATCCGCATCAAGCCTGACATTTACCCGGGCTGACGATGACAAAACCAAAAAGGAAAATTCTATGGAAGGAGCTGATTATCAGATAGTAAAGGATGAGGTGTTGGATGGCATCCGTTATGTTACGGCAACCCCGAGCCAGCTGGTTTGCTCAAATCAGATAGACATCGAACTCGAAGGTGACACCATAAGGAAAGTCGTTTTCACCCGCGGCTGCAACGGAAACGGGAAAGGCATAGGCGCTCTCATCCAGGGAATGAAGGTGGACGAAGCAATAAGGCGTCTGCGCGGAATCACCTGCGGCAAACGCCCCACTTCCTGTCCGGATCAGCTCGCCCGGGTTCTGGAAACCATCAAACGGTAGTTTACATCCCGCCAAGAGCGTGATAAAGCGATATGACGGCACTGATTCTGTCAAAACTGTCCTGCGCCCGGGAAGTCTCTGCACTGAGCAGGGACTGTTCTGCCGTAAGTACTTCGAGATAGGTGGTGGAACTGTGTATCATAAGCAGTTCGGTCTTGGCAACAGCCTCTTTCAACGCCTCGATCTGCCTGTCTCTCCATTCCGCCCGTGCCGTAGCCGACTGATAAAGCGACAGCGCATTGTTCACCTCCATCCCGGCATCCAGGACGGTCTGCCTGAAGTTCAGTTCCGCAGCCTCCTGTTCAGCCCGGGATATCCTTACCTGCGCCTTGAGCGCCCCGGAGTTGAATATGGGCTGGAGAAGCGAAGCCGCAGCGTTCATAATCAGTCCGGACGGGTTCACGACACTGCTCCCCAGCGAATTTGTCCAACCGAGGGTCCCGCTGAGCGAAAGTGACGGATACAGACTTGCCCTGGCTATGTTCACGGCATAATAGGAAGCCGCAAGCGAGTTTTCTGCAGCCCGCACGTCCGGTCTGCGCGAGAGCAGGGCAGCCGGCACGCCTGTCGTCAGTTCCTGAGGAAAGTCCGCATCCTCCAGTTTCCCCCTCTCGATGCCGTGGGGTGTCTCGCAGAGGCTGTTGCAGATGGAATTCTCAATCTCGACGATGCTCTGACGTATGTTCACTTTCGCAGCCTCCACTTCGTACCACGCCCCTTTCATCTGAGCCACTGCCACTTCGTTGGACATACCAGCCTGGCACATAGCCTCCAGCACCCTGACGCTCTCCCCAAACTTCTCCGCAGTGGACTCCGCGATTCTCAACTGCTCATCCAGCATAAGCAAAGTGTAGTACTGCCCGGCAATCCCCGCAATCAGTGCGGACTTGGCAGCCTGTGCATAATCATCTGCCATATCCAGCGATACCTGAGCCTGGCGCTTGCGGTTGGTCTTCTTCCCGAAGATGTCTATCTCCCAGCTGGCGACGACAGGCACCGAATAAGTCCAGGATGCCCCGGTGTCGGTGTTGCTGAAATTGTTGAAACCTCCCACCGAACCTTGCGGAGAAAAGTTGAAAGTCGGGATGTACGCAAGTTTCGCGGTCTTGAGGGTGGCCTCAGCCTTTTCCACATTGAGCATTGCCGTCCTAACGTCGGTATTAACTTCCAACCCTTTGGAAATCAAGGAGTCCAGATAAGGGTCGGTGAACAGTTCCCTCCACCCGAGGTCGGCGATGGCACAGGTGTCCTCCGTGCGGTACTGCTCCCCGAACAGGCTGTCGGACACCACTTCGCCGGGACGTTCATATTTCTTGTAAATGCCGCAGCTGACGGTCATTGTGACCGCCACTGCGAATATCATTGTTTTACCTATCAGCTTCATAACTTCACAGTATTGTCTTTTTCGCCTTTCTCCTGTTTCATCTGGCGCACCTGGTCGATCTCTCCCTGTATCTGCCAGTCCTGTTTCTCGAATTCCTCCGGCTTGAATTTTTCCTCAATCCATTTGAACACCACGAAGAGTGCCGGGACAAGGAAGAGCAGCACGAGAGTACCCACGAGCATACCGCCCACGGCACCCGTTCCGAGCGACGAGTTCCCGTTTGCACCCACACCTGTGGAGAACATCAGCGGAAGCATACCGAACACCATAGTGAGCGCAGTCATAAGTATAGGTCTCAGACGCACCTTGGCAGCACCGATGGCAGCCTGGGTGAGGCTCATTCCCGCTTTCCTGCGCTTTCCCGCATATTCCGTGATGAGGATGGCAGTCTTGGCAAGCAGACCTATGAGCATTATGACACCGGTCTGGAGGTAGATGTTGTTCTCAAGCCCGAACAGTTTCGCGAAGAGGAAAGACCCCATAAGTCCGCAAGGCACGGAGATGATGACTGCCAGCGGGATGAGGAAACTCTCGTAGAACGCGCAGAGGATGAGGTAGATGAGCACTATGCAGATGCCGTAGATGATGAGGGAGCTGCTGGTGCTGCGTGCTTCCTCCCTCGTGATGCCTCCGAACTCATATCCATAGCCCCTCGGAAGCGTCTGCCGGGCAACCTCCCTGATGGCGTTTATGGCGTCACCGGAAGAATAGCCCTGGGCGGCGGAACCGTTCACCGCTATGGAGTTGTACATATTGAACCTCGCAAGGGACTGCGGACCATAGACTTTCGTCAGTTCCACAAACTGGCTCAGAGGTGCCATCTCCCCGTTGTTCATCCTCACGAATATGCGGTTCATCGATTCTGGGCTCATCCTGTACTCCGGAGAAGCCTGGATCATAACCCTGTAAACGTGGGAGAAGCGGTTGATGTTGGAAACATACTGTCCTCCGTAATAGCCTCCAAGGGTGTTCAGGACCACGGACGGGGAAATTCCGGCACGTTTGCACCTGGCAGCGTCCACGTCCACTATGTACTGTGGGAAGTTCGGGTTGAATGCGGTGTAAGCCATTGCAATCTCGGGTCTCTGGTTCAACTGTGCGAGGAAGTCCTGGGCTACGGCAAAAAATTCCTGCACATCCCCGTCGTTCTTGTCCTGGAGGTGCATCTCGAAGCCGTTGGTGGTACCGTAGCCGGTGATGACCGGAGGTGCCACAGGCATTATCTGCGCATCCCTGATGTCGGCGGTACGTGCCTTGATTTCGGCGATTACAGCCTGCACCTTGTCTTCCTTGCCAGGTCTGTATTTCCAGTTCTTGAGCCTGAGCACAAGCTGTCCGTAGGCAGTGCCCTCGCCTCCGATCATTCCGTAACCTGCCACGCTCGCCACCTTGTCCAACTGGTCTATGTCCTTGATGCGCCCGTATATGCGGTCGATGGTCTCGTAAGTATTGTCCAGGGAACTGCCCGGAGCCATAGTCACGTCCACCATAATCACGCCCATATCCTCGTCAGGCACGAGTCCGGTCGGGGTCGTTGCCATAAAATAGACGAAGAGGGCTATGCAGGCTGCGATGACGGTCCAGAGTTCCCATTTCTTCCGGATGAAGAACAGCACCCCGTATTTGTATTTGTCCACGACGGCGTTGAAGCCCACCTGGAAACGATTTCTGAAACGGTTGGAGAAATTGTCCTTTTCATTTCCGTTTTCGTCTATGTAAGGTTTCATCAGTATGGCGCAGAGGGCTGGGGCGAGGGTCAGCGCGGTGACTGCCGATATTCCCACCGCCACTGCCATCGTTATGCCGAACTGGGTGCAGAATATGCCGGAGGTACCGCCGGTCATAGACACCGGGATGAAGACTGCCATAAAGACGAGTGTGGAAGTGATTATGGCTGACGAGATTCCGTCCATCGCATCATTGGTGGCGTGGTAGGAGGACCTGTAGCCTGCCTCGAAACGAGCCTGCACCGCTTCCACCACCACTATGGCATTGTCCACCACCGTACCGATTGCCAGCACGAGGGCGAAAAGTGTCAGGAGGTTGATTGTGAACCCTGCCACTGCCATAAACGCGAAAGTGCCCACGAGGGAGACGAGGATGGAAATGGCTGGGATGAGGGTCGCCCTGAAGTCCTGGAGGAAGAACCATACCACGAGCACCACGAGGATAAAGGCTATGATGAGGGACTTGAACACCTCTTTCATCGAGGCGTAGAGGAAGTCGTTCACGGACATCATAGTGTCTATCCTGACATCTTCCGGCAGCTCCTTGGATGCTTCCTCTATGAGCGCATCGATGGAATTGACAACCTCGGTAGCATTGGACCCGGCAGTCTGGAAAATCATCATCTGTATGCCCGGATGCCCGTTCATACGGGAGGCGTAGCCGTAGGACTGAATGCCAAGTTCCACGTCAGCCACATCCTTGAGCCTGAGTATCTCTCCGTTGCTGTCGGCTGAGATGACCATATCCCCGAACTCTTCCGGGGTCATCTTCCTGCCCCGGTACTTCATAGTGTACTGGTAGGTGGAACCGGAATTTTCCCCGAATGCTCCGGTCGCAGCCTCTATGTTCTGTTCCGCAAGCACGGCAGTCACGTCCGCAGGCACGAGTTTGTGCCGTGCCATAGCCGTAGGGTTGAACCATATCCTCATAGAGTAGTCGGAGCCGAGCAGCACCACGTCGCCCACGCCCTTGATACGCTTGATTTCCGGTTCGATGTTCAGTTTCATATAGTTGGCGAGGAACTGCTCGTCGTAAGTGCCCTCGGGGCTGTGGATGTCGAGTATCTTCAGCATCGAAGTCTGCCTCTTGAGCACCGTCACACCGATTTTCGTGACCTCGGCAGGCAGGGAACCCAATGCCATAGACACTCGGTTCTGCACGTTTACCGTCGCCATATCCGGATCTGTGCCCTGACGGAAATAGACATATATGGTGACGGAACCGCTGTTGGTGGAGTTGGATTTCATATAGTCCATATTCTCCACGCCGTTGATGGATTCCTCCAAAGGTGCGATTACCGATTTCTGCACGGTCTCCGCACTCGCTCCCGGATAGGATGTCATTACCATAACCGTAGGCGGGGCAATGTCAGGATATTGCTCGATCGGAAGTGTGAACAGACCTATCAGACCTGCCAGCACGATTATGATGGATATGACCGCCGAAAGGACGGGGCGGTTGATGAATGTTCTGAGATTCATAGCCTTGCCTCCTTAATCCAGTTTCGGATTCACTTCGGTGCCCTCACGCAACATTCCGACGCCCTCGGTGACAATGATGTCCCCTTTGGACAGTCCGTCGGTCACGATGTAGGATTTGCCGTCGTCGCTGAGCCTGGTCCGGATGAAGGTACAGGAAGTCTTTCCATCTACGACTTTCCATACGCAGATTTTGTCCTGGAGTTCGAAAGTAGCCTTGCAAGGAATCACGAGCACGTCGCTGAATGTCTTTTCGATGAGGATTTCACCCGTTGCGCCGCTATGCAGCAGACCGCCCCTGTTCGGGAACACCGCCCTGATGGAAACACTGCCCGTGTTCGGGTCTATGACTCCGCTTATGGTCTCCACCTTGCCCGGCTGGCTGTAAACGGAGCCATCGGCGAGCTTGAGTTTCACAGGAGGGAGGGAGGCTATGACTTCGTCCATACTGTCGTGTGAGGCAATCATCTCCAGAAGCCTGATTTCGGAGACTGAGTAATACACATACATCCTCGAATTGTCGGAAACCGTAGTCAGAGGCTTGGGCATCCCGGCGGACACGAGGGCGCCGACACGATAGGGGATCGTGCCCACGACGCCGTCGGCAGGGCTTTCCACCCTGGTGTATTTCATATTGTTCTCGGCATTCACGAGCTGTGCCTGAGCCTGTGCGAGCTGTGCCTGTGCGGTGAGGTACGAGTTTTCGCTGGTGAGCAGGTCGTATTCCGATATGACCTTCTGCCCGTACAGCTTCTGCCGGCTCTCATAAGTGAGTTTCGCAGTGGCTACTCCTGCCTCCGCTGCCTTCACGTTTGCCTGTGCCATATTCAGGGCTGCCTGGAAAGGCACCTGGTCGATGATGAAAAGGGACTGTCCCTTGCGGACTCTCTGACCTTCTTTCACGCAGACTTCAGAGATTGTTCCGGACACTTGGGGATAGATCGCTATGTCCTGGCAGCCCTCTATGGATGCAGGGTAGATTTCTGAGACGATGATGTCCGAGCTGGATGCTTCCATTGCGGAATAGACTTCTGCTCCGGA
>JBJEJT010000417.1:0-7117 GCA_051878255.1 Candidatus Cryptobacteroides sp.
AGCATTTCAACGGGGATGACCTGAGGCACAGTCTTGTCGTCCTCGCCCTCGTGTTCTCCGCAGTCACCCTGTCCAGGCCGCTGATTACGGCACTGAAGTCCTATCTGCAGTCGAAGATGAGTGTGAGTATGACCAACTCGTTGAGACCGAGATTGTTTGACAATATGCTCGCCGTCAGTGGGGAAGTGGGGAGGAAATACCATTCCGGGGATATGATAAACCGGATGGAATCGGATGTGGCAGCGGTCTCGGGTGCTTTCTGTTCTGCACTGCCCAATCTGTTCTGGGCTGCCGTGCAGTTTGCCGCTGCCTTTGCCTGCGTGCTCTATGTGAACGTGAAGCTTGCATTCGTGCTTCTCGTCGTGCTTCCGCTGGCGGCACCGGCAGGAAAATACATTATGAAGAAAGTCCGGAATCTGACCCTGAACATCAAGAGCAGCGATTCAAAGGTTCAGTCGCATATCCAGGAGTCGATTCAGCACCTTGTCCTGATACGTACTATGGAATTTGCGGAGGACAGTTCGGACTGCCTTGCAGGACTGCAGAATGAGAACTACGGGCGCAACCTCAAGCGCATCCGTTTCAGTATTCTGGCGAGGGTGCTGATGTCCCTGGCGTTCAGTCTCGGCTATCTGATCGCCTTTCTGTGGGCTGTGGGAGGACTTTCCACGGGAGTGGTGACCTACGGTCTGATGACGGCGGTACTGCAACTGGTGGGACAACTGCAACGTCCTCTGATTCAGGCAAGTGACCAACTGCCTTCGATACTCCACTGTACTGCCTCCATAGACAGGCTCATAGAACTCGAGGATCTTCCCAAGGAGCAAGATTCAGTTCCGGAACTGCTTCCGGTCCCTGTGGGCCTCAGGGTGGAGAATCTTACTTTCACCTATCCGGATGGGGATGAGACCGTCATAGAGAATCTTTCATTCGATTTCAGACCAGGGAGCAGGATCGCGATTACGGGACGCACCGGGATAGGAAAGACGACCTTGCTGAAACTGATGCTGGCGCTTGTCAGGCCAGTTTCCGGAAAGTTGGAGTTGTATTCGGCTGGGACTGCCGTTCCGGTTTCCCCGGGCACCAGGTGCAATTTCGCCTATGTCCCCCAGGGAAACAGCCTGTTCAGCGGTACCGTCAGGGACAATCTCCTGATGGGGGACCGCAATGCGGATGAGGCAAGGATGCGTGAGGCATTGTATATGGCAGCGGCGGAGTTTGTCTATGACCTGCCGTCGGGTCTCGACACGGTATGTTCCGAAGCCGGGGGAGGGCTTTCCGAGGGACAGGCGCAGCGCATAGCCGTGGCAAGGGGACTGCTCCGTCCGGGAGGCATATTGCTTCTCGATGAGTTCAGTTCAGCCCTCGACCCTCAAACAGAAGACATTATGGTCCGCAGACTAACTGCGAGAGACGGGAGTTTTGCAGACAAGACTATGATTTTCATTACGCACAGGGAGTCGATACTGAAATTCTGTGATTCCCGCCTGGAGCTGCGCAATCGTTAGTCATTGAAAACCATCCCCGGAAATCTTTTCCGGGCTGATTCATTCGATTTTCAGAACCGCCCTGTTGGACTTTCCGTCCACCACCGTGAAAATATCCTCGGAGAGCCTCACCTGGCGCAGGAAATGGCTTTCATAGACGGCTGGCAGGGAGTCGAACCGGGCTGTTTCACATTTTTCCCCGGACCTGGCAAAACTGTTCACATTTATGTAACCGGCGTTGGCAGAGGTCATATTCTGGAAGAAATGAGTACCCTGGCTCGGCTCCACCCTGAAATCGTCCAGACTGCACTCCACGATGACTTTTGCCTCGGAGATGTCGCTCCATTTGACCGGAACTCCCAGACTTTCCACGCTGGAACCCCAGCGACCATAGCCAATGAGTATGTAATTGCGGTTTTCCTTGCGCATCCTGGCGTTCAGGGCAGTGAGTTCCGCAGCCATCTCCCTCGTGCGCATCTTGTCGAAATTCTCTTCGCGCAGATAAACGATGTCCCTTATCCCCGGAATGAAACCCGGACCTATTGCACAGCCCGAAATGAGGAAGGAGCCGTTCTCATCCACCTTTGCCCAATCCACCTCGCTGTACATCCCGTCAATGGATATAGGTCTGATTTGCAATATGCTGAATGATGCCGGTTCTCCCGAAGGCTCTGCCGCAAACTCTATCTCTATGTCGCAGTTCACCTCGTTTTTCATTATGCCGAGCAAATTGTCGATTATGTCCGCAAGCGGAAAACTCCGGTATTTCAGCATCCTTGCGAAAGTTACATATTTCGGACCTGCCGGGGCAGCCGAGTCCACCATACGCATATTCTCGGCATCCCAGGTGGAAACGACCTGCTTGAGTGACGAGAACCTGCCACATTCCCCGATGGGTATCCTCTCGATGTTCACTGCTTCGTCCACACTGGTCTTGAAGGTCTCAGGCTTCAGATTCAGGGCGAGCATTGCGGATTGGGTGCCGTTAATCGTCAGTTCCGGGGTTGAGGTCTGGAGTATGTTCCTCGGATATTTCGGAGAGAAGCGGAGCACTGTATCTCCGTCCACCACGGCCTTGCCCAGACCATAGGCGAGTTTTACGATGCCGTCTTCCGGCTTTTCATTGCCCACAGGATAGAAATTCACCGACCTTGCCACCCCGGAAGCCGTGGGGAACCAGTAGCCACATTCCTCCTTTCCGCAGATTTCCTGGATCACCACAGCCATTTTCTCTTCAGAAATCACATTGGCAGTGGACAGGATATAGCCCCTTGAAGCCGAGAAGTATATGGAGGCATAGACGGACTTTATGGCTTTTGACAGAAGCCGCAGTTGCTGGTCCTCATTCTCGGTTCGGGGAATCATATAGGTCGAATAGACGCCCGCAAACGGTTGGTAGTAGGAGTCTTCAAGTTTGGATGACGACCTGATTGCCAGGGGGTTGTGTACGGTCCTTATGAAAACCCTGAGTGAATCCGTGAGTTCGGTCGGGAGGGTGGATGCCACGAACTCCGACAGGATCTCCGCATCGCTGATGTCCGAACTGATGACATATTGCAGCCCGTTTTCCACTATGAAGCGGTCGAACCAGTCCGTGGTGATGACTATGGTGCGGGGGACTGTGATACGGACGTCCTCCCACTTGTCGTAGAGGTTGTATTTGTGGAGGATGTGGTTCAGGAAAGCCAGACCTCTGGCCTTGCCGCCGAGTGAACCGTCCCCGAGCCGGGCAAAGCGTATGGTGTCGTTGTAGGTCTCGTCGTCGAAACGGGCAATCACACCTATGCCCTGATTCACACGGAAATCGTGTATAAGCCCGATGTTGGTCTTTCTTATGCTTTCCACATCGCTGAAATCATTCGTGGACAGTTTCCTGAAATGGTCGGCAAGGGAGAAGAAGCCACGGGCGTAGAGCCATCTGGAGATGTAGTTCCTCTCGCACAGGTCTATGAGAGACTTGTCCGGGATGGTCTTCATTATCTCTTCGAAGTCGTGCAGGTCCCGTCCCTTTGTGATGACGGCTCCCGTCAGGGGGGCCGGCACCAGGAAATCCCCGAAACCGAAACAGCGGCATATATACTCGCTGAGTTCGTGGGTGAGGGTCTTGGAGGTCTTGAGTATGAATCCGGCTCCGAGTTCCTCCGCCCTCTCTCTCATACTTTCCTGTGAGGATTGCATCAGGAAAGGCAGGGTCGGGTCTTCTGAATGGACCAGGCGGCAGAGTTTCAGACCTGCGTCGATTTTCTCCTTGTCCGGCCTGTCCCCCCGGTGTATCACGAATCCTATGTCGGAAATCACTCCGAGCAGGTGGTCCGAATAGCGCCTGTAGAGCGAAAGGGCGTCCTCGTAACAGGTGGCAAGCAGGATCTTGGGCCTGGACCTCTTGCGCTGGATCTGCTGCTCTTCGTTCAGGGTGTCCCTGATGGCTTCGTTGTTCTGCTGGAGGACAAGTTTGTAGAGTATGGGCAGGTAGGTGGAATAGTAGCGTACGGAGTCCTCGATCAGAAGTATTGCCCTGGCACCCATCTCGAGTATGTCGTGCTCGGCGTTCAGGCTGTCTTCCAGAAGCTTGATAATGGCGATGATGACATCCGTGTTGTTGTCCCAGCAGAATACGTAGTCGATGAGGGAAGCCTCCCTCTGACCGATCCTGCGGTAGATTTCCTTTGAAAACGAACAGAGCAGGACAATGGGGGTGGAGGGCGATATTGCCTTTGTCTGGGCGGCAAAATCGAAAACATCCACCTTTCCGAGGTTGTACATCGTGATGATGAGGTCGTAATTGTCTCCTGCCGACAGTTTCACCAGAGCCTCCATAGGGGTTTCAGCCCTTTCTATGGATGGCGGGTTGCTCAGGTTGAGTTCGGAGTATTCCCTCGTGATCTTGTACTCGATGTGTCCGTCCTCTTCCAGAGAAAAACTGTCGTAACTGTTGCATACCAGGAGTATCTTCCTGATTCGCCTCGACATCAGTCCCTCGGAGGCTGTCCTGTCCGTCGTCATAAAAGTCAGTTTATACCAGCCCCTGGTCCACCATTGCGTTTGCCACCTTGATGAATCCTGCCAGGTTGGCTCCTTTAACATAGTCTGTGTAGCCGTCCTCGCATTTTCCGTATTCGGTGCAGGAACGGTGGATGTCGGACATTATCCTGTGGAGTTCCGCATCCACTTTCTCGGCTGTCCACTTGTAACGTATCGAGTTCTGCGTCATTTCCAGACCTGAGGTGGCAACTCCGCCGGCATTCGAAGCCTTGCCAGGCGAGTAAAGTATGCGGTTTTTCTTGAACACCGCGATTGCCTCAGGGGTGGATGGCATATTCGCACCCTCAGCCACGCAGAAGCATCCGCCTTTGATGAGATTTTCTGCATCATCGAGCTGGATTTCATTCTGGGTGGCGCAAGGGAGGGCTATGTCGCAAGGAATCTTCCAAGGTCTTTCTCCCGGATAATAGACTGCCGACGGATATTTCTCGGCATATTCCCTGATTCTGCCCCTCTTGACGTTCTTGAGCTGGAATACATATTTGAGTTTTTCCTCGTCAAGCCCGTCCTTGTCATATATGAATCCGTCCGAATCTGAAAGGGTCACAACTTTTGCCCCGAGTTTCATAGACTTTTCTGCGGCATATTGGGCAACGTTTCCGGAGCCTGACACCAGGACGGTCTTGCCCTCGAAGCTTTCACCCCTTGTGGAAAGCATTTCCTGTGCGAAATAGCAAAGTCCGTAACCTGTCGCCTGAGGTCTGAGAAGACTTCCTCCCCAATTCTGTCCCTTTCCGGTAAGCGTGCCCGTAAATTCATCGCGCAGCCTCTTGTACTGTCCGAAAAGGTAACCTACTTCGCGTCCGCCAACTCCGATGTCTCCTGCAGGAACGTCGGTGTCCGGTCCTATATGTCTTTGAAGTTCAGTCATAAAGCTCTGGCAGAAACGCATCACTTCGGCGTCGGACTTTCCCCTCGGGCTGAAATCCGAACCTCCCTTTGCCCCGCCCATAGGAAGGGTAGTGAGGGCGTTCTTGTAAGTCTGCTCGAAAGCGAGGAACTTCATAATGCTCAGATTCACACTCGCGTGGAAACGTATCCCTCCTTTGTAGGGACCTATGGCACTGTTCATCTGGACCCTGTAGCCTCTGTTGATATGAATCTCGCCCCTGTCGTCCATCCAGGGAACCCTGAACATAATCACTCTTTCCGGCTCTGTCATCCTTTCCAGGATTTTCTCGTCCATCAGATGGGGGTAGTCGCAGATGTATTCTGCAACTGAATCGACGACTTCCCTCACTGCCTGATGGAATTCAGGTTCTCCGGGGTTCCGGGCAATAAGCCCTGCCATAAATTTGTCAGCGTAGTCTTTTGCAAATTTCTCCATAGTTCTAACCACTTAATTGTCCAATTCAAGTTCCGCAGATGCGGAACAAAAGTCAAAAATGCACATCTGCGCAAATTTATGAAAAAAAATCCGTAACTTGCCAATCATTGAATGCCAAGTGAGAATATGAAAATGAGTCGCGTCAGATTTGAATCATATTTCCGGGGACGGATTTTATTGACCGCTTTTGCCGTAATGGCGTGTGCCGCAGTTGCCTGTTCCTGCCATCACAAAGGACTGAGAAATGCCGATTTGGTGTTTGTGGGCGAGGATGGTTCAGATTTCTCATCTGCCATTGCCGATGCCACTGCCGATGCGGATGGGGTGCGGTGGGTGCACGTGGGGATGGTGGAAGTCGTGGAAGACAGCATATTCGTCATCGAGGCGGAACCACGTAACGGTGTCAGGCGCATCCCGATGGCTGATTTTCTGAAAGAGCAGCAGTCCTGTGCAGTCAGATATATGCGTCTGAAAGTGGACTTTCAGCCTGACAAGGCAATCCAGCGGGCAAAATCCCGGATCGGAGAGCCTTATGACTGGTATTACCTGCCGGACAACGGACGCTGCTATTGCTCGGAACTTGTCTATGACTCGTATCTCCGTAAGGACGGAAGCCATATTTTCCCGTCTGAACCTATGTCTTTCAGGGATGCGGATGGGAATATGCCTGTGTTCTGGACCGAACTGTTCGATGCTCTCGGCTGTCCTGTGCCGGAGGGGGAGTATGGCACAAACCCGGACTCGATGGCTGAATCCGGGTTGCTGGTCGAAGTATTCCCCTGAAATCCTTTTTGACGGGACTATTTTTCCGCCAGACAGAAGTCCAGGTCCGCCGCAAGCTGTTCCTTGTCGAGCTTCTGTCCTATGAATACTAATTTCTGCATCCTGTCCCCGTAAACCGGGTCCCAATCCTTTCTGAAGTCAGGGTCCTGGCGGGCTATTTCTTCCAGGTCCTCTTCAGGGGCAGTGGCATACCATCTCCCGGCGGCTTTCAGTTGGAACTGTTTTCCTGCCTGTTCGAAGAGCCAGGACATATCGGTGTCGTCGGTGAAATAGCACAGCCCCTTGGCTCTGATGATATTGTGAGGCCATTTCTTGGCTACGAAGTTGTCGAACTTGTTCAAGTCGAAAGGCTGGCGGCGGCAATAGACGAAGGTGCCTATGCCATATTCCTCCACTTCTCCGCCTCCGTGGTCGTGGTGGTGATGATGGTGGTGGTCTTCGTGATGATGCTCTCCGTGGTGAGGCTCTTCGTGATGAT
>JBJEJT010000418.1:0-7113 GCA_051878255.1 Candidatus Cryptobacteroides sp.
CAGGAGACACACCGTCAGTCAGGAGAATCTTCGTGTCCGGAAGAAACTCTGCAAAGCTTGCCGGAAGCGGCACCATTGACCTTTCGGCTGAGAACCCTGCCTTTGTGGGAAATGACTCGAATACCAACAATTGGTTCTTGACCGGAAAGGTTGATGATGGCAAGAGATTCAATTTGACTGAAACTGCATCCGTAGTGTATTTTGCCATTCCTTCGGGCACTTACGACAATCTTTCAATAGAGTTCCTGGGCAATGACGGAACTGCGGACGTGGACGTTGCAGTGTTCTCCAGCAAGTCACATACTCTCCAGACAGGCCACGTCCTCCCTCTGAATGTGGATATGACCCTTCCTGTGGAATATACGGACCTCAGTGCGGACAGCAAATATGCAAATTGCTATATGATAGAAAGCACCGATGAGAAATACTATGCTTTCGATGCCAAGACCCCTTCAGGCAAACTCATCGCTACGTTTGGAACAGCTAACAGTATGAGCGCCATAACGACGCCATTCTCGGCTTCCCTCCTTTGGCAGACAGCTGATGCTCCCGTAGGCGGAGTCAAATTCGATAAAATGAATCAGAAGGTTTATTTCCGTACTGAAGCGGGAAAGAAGGGCAATGCGGTCATCGCTGCAAACAAGAGAAGTGGAGACGTGGTGTGGAGTTGGCATATCTGGATTCCGGGAGAGACGGTCAATACCATCAAGGTGCACAACGGGAATACGGATGAAGATTACTACTATATGGACAGAAACCTTGGGGCTACCTCCGCCCTCAAGTCCGATGGTGCCGCTACCTGGGGCCTGTTGTATCAGTGGGGAAGGAAAGACCCTTTCACCGGAGCCGACAAGGTTGGAAGTTCCACTCCTGTAGCCACCCTGCCTGAGGATGTGATTTCCATCGTCGAGAACGGAGCATCTGTCGGAACCGTGCAATATGCCATCCAGCATCCCACTCAGGTGATAAAGGGTTCTACAAATGCCGGTACGAACAATGACTGGCTCTATGCTGCCCACGACAACGGTCTCTGGGGTGCAGACAAGACGGAATATGATCCTTGTCCCAATGGCTATATGGTATGGGCGCAGAAGCAGTCCTATGCTTTGAGGACTAATAAGGACTCCTATGTTCCGACAAAGGAATGGGATTCTGTAAACCTTGGCTATAATTTCAGTCTGAGCCTCACTGGATATGATTATGAGCTGTTCCTTCCTGCCTGCGGATCAAGAAAATCAGGTGACTGCACAATCAATGCTGACCAGTCGGGTGACCGCGCATATTACTGGACATATGCCAACGGAACTACAAATGATTCGCAGAAGACTTCGAAGATTGCGCTGCTATGTGGTGCTTCAAATGCTCCTATAGATTCTCACGTTGCCCGGTCCCAGTCAAATCCTGTCCGCTGTGTAAAACAATAGTAACACTCAGGTTGATATGAAGAGATTATTGACCGCAATCACTCTGTTCGCAGCTTCTCTGCTTGCCTTCGCACAAAATTCCGTGAAGGTAAGCGGGAAGCTGATTGACAGCACTGAAACTCCATTGATTGGAGTCGCAGTAATCATTGACGGAACGGATCAGGGCACATATACAGACCTTGAGGGCAAATTCGTCATTGATGTTCCGTCCTCCGAATCGGTCTTGCGTTTTGAGGCTCTCGGTTACAAGACACTCAGAATGAAAGTCGGCACACAGACCTGGATGCTGATAACCCTCGCCGATGATGTCAGTTTCCTGGACGAAGTGGTGGTAATCGGTTTCGGCGAAACCAAGAAATCGGATCTTACCGGTTCTGTGACCAACGTGAAGATGGCGGATGTGGAAAACTCCGTGGTTTCTTCTGTGGACCAGGCATTGCAGGGCAAGATTGCCGGTGCGGAAATCACAAGTGTGTCCGGAGACCCTACTGCCGGTACGACCATACGTATCCGCGGTTCCCGTTCAATCAATGCCTCCAATGAACCCCTTATAGTGGTGGACGGAGTGATGAACGCGGTTTCCGATCTCGGAGACATCAATTCGGCAGACATAGAATCGGTCACGGTTCTCAAGGATGCCTCTTCGACCGCAATATATGGTGCGCAGGGAGCAAATGGCGTCATCATAGTCACCCTCAAGAAAGGGGCTGATTCAGGAACCCGTCCGGTCATCACTTTCACTTCAAGGGCAGGAGCCTCGATGCTGGCAAGGAAGCTGGACCTGATGACTGCCTCCGAATTTGCCCAGTACAACAACGAGAGGGTAGATTTTGCCAGGTCGCTTTCTCTCGGGGACGTTTATCCGGACACGATTCCGTATATGCAGAAATATCTGGACCCGGCTTCTCTGGGAAAGGGAACCGACTGGCAGGATGCGATAACCAGGACTGCTCCTTTCCAGCAGTATGCGCTCTCGGTCAGCGGAGCAGGCAAGAAAACCAATTACTTTGCCTCCATAGGTTATCTGGACAACGAGGGAGTGATAATCGACAGCGGGATGAAAAGGTGGACCGGGCAGTTTACCATCAGCCACAAGGTTTTCGACTGGTTGCGCCTATCCTACAATATGAACGCTATGTACCGCAAGAATCTCAACAACAAGGCTGTCATAGGCGGTACGGACCAATGGTCGGGCGTTATCTATATGTCCCCTGCCCTGGACATCACAAGCACGATAAACGACCTCTACGATTACGGTAAGGGCAAGAAATTCAACAACCCCTACATCTGTATCGAGCAGATGACCAATTACAGGGAGAATTTCTCGACCAACCATTCCCTCACCCTTGAGTTTACCCCTATTGCGGGCTTGTCAATCAAGAGCCAGAACAGTTTCTATCTCTACGGATCGCATCTGTACCGCTTCAATCCGAGCACCCTCCCGGCAAAGAATTCAGGCGACGGGGGCGATGCCTACCGCAATGAGCACGACACCAGACAGTTGTCCTCCGACAACACCGTCACCTACAAGAAAAAGTTTGACGGAGGGCACAATTTCGATGCAATGGCTGGATTCTCCGTCTATTACAACAATCAGAATGACCTTTTGGCAACAGCCAAAGGCATCCTCAACGATGATCTGAAATGGAATGACCTCAGTGCGATTTCCGACAAGCAGAACTACACCCTGACCTCCAACAATGTCAAGGTCAAGAGAATGTCCGTCCTGGGCCGTGTGAATTACAATTACAAGAACAGATACTTCATCACCGCAACCGGAAGGGCGGACGGTTCATCCAATTTCGCGAAGAACAGGAAATGGGGATTCTTCCCCTCTGCCGCTTTCAAATGGACCATTTCCAACGAACAGTGGCTCAAGCAGACTCACGCCTTCCAGGATTTGTCTCTCAGGGTCAGTGCCGGCCGCACCGGTAACGATGCCATTTCCTCCTATTCCTCGCTTCAGGCGCTTGACTCCTCCGCATCCGGCTACATCCTGGGCGGAACTCAGAGCACCTACACATATCCCCTCCGCCTCTCGAGCCCGGACCTGACTTGGGAGACCACGGACCAGATTAACGTGGGACTGGATGTGGCAGTGCTGAAAGGCCGTCTGAAACTGACTGTCGATGCCTATTTCTCCCGGACGAAGGATTTGCTTCTCTCTGTGCAGCAGGCATCCCAGTCCGGTTACACCTCCTACACGGAAAATCTTGGACGCACTTCCAACAAGGGCGTGGAAATCAGTCTGGAAAGCAAGAACATTGTCAAAAAGAACTTTTCCTGGACCACTGAACTCACCCTCTCGCACAATCGTCAGATGGTGGAGGACATAGGCAGCGAAGACTTTGTGGATGTCCTCACGTTCAAGGGCTACCGTATGTACGGCTATGTCAAGGGTTATCCTCTGAATTCCCTCTGGGGATTCAAATATGCCGGCGTTTGGCACAATGCGCAGGAGATAGAGGAGAACAAGACCACGCACTCCTACGTGGACTACTATGCCGAGCATCATCCTGGCCGTCCCAAATATGTGGACCAGGACAACAATGGTGTCCTGGACAACAACGACCTGGTCTATCTCGGCAATTCAGACCCTGTCCTGTTCGGTGGCTTCCAGAACAACTTCCATATCTTCGGTTTCAATGTAGGACTGTATTTCACCTATTCCATAGGAGGGAAGATCTACAATTATCCGGAACTGTATATGAGTGGAACCTATATGACCAATCAGTACAGGTATATGCTCAATGCCTGGCATCCGGTGAGGAATCCGGAGTCGGACTATCCTGTGGCAGGCGGTGCCGGTTCAGGACATCTCCCAAGCGACTTCGTGGTGCACGATGCCTCATATCTGAGGCTCAAGACCGCGAGCATCTCCTACACCTTCGATTTCAGGAAAGGTCCTGTACGCGCCCTGACTCTCGGAGTGAATGCAGACAATCTCTGGCTGTGGACCCGCTACAACGGGTTTGACCCAGACGTGTCGTCCGAGGGTTCAAGTTCAGTCCTCAGGCGTGTGGATCTGGGTTCATATCCACGGGCAAGGAAAATAGTCGGAATGGTACAAATCAAATTCTGAAGAGCGTATGAAAACAAAGATAATTCTTGCGGCTTTGTCCGTTCTTGCGGTTTCCTCCTGTTCTTTCCTTGAGGAAAATCCGGAATCTTTTGTGTCAAGTTCGAACTATTACAAGACTGAAGCCCAGTGCCAGTCGGCAGTGAACAGCATCTACACCCAGTTGAGACCTCTGTTCAATGCCGCCTATTGGACCGTGGTGGAGGCTACTACCGACATAATCTATATGCCTTCCGATTCGGATGTGAATGCTGTGATGGACATCTCTCCTGCATCCTGTACCGTGGCAGCCACTTTCTGGACTGCAGCGTACAAGATGGTAATGTATGCCAATGCCGCAATTGCCGGAATCGGGAGTTCCCCTTTGGATGAAGAGGTCAGGAATCCACTCATTGCCGAGGCGAAGATTATGCGTGCGTTCTGGTACTATCAGCTCACCTGTCTTTTCGGGGACGTCCCGTTCTACACCGAGGATGTGAGTGATGCCGACGTGATGAAGCGGGTCGCCCGTCTCCCGAGAATGTCCGCTGTCGAGACCCGTGCGTTCCTGATAGACGATTTGCAGGAGTCGATAGCCTTTCTGCCCAAGAAGAAAGCCTCGGAGATTGAATCGGGCAGGGCAGGCTGGGCGATGGGGCAGATGCTCATAGCGAAGATGGCATTGTGGAATGCCTACCTTGATGAAGAAAGAGACTGGTTCTCCGTGGCTGTCGCCAGCGGGGAAGAGTTGAAGAATGTCTATGGGAATCTTTCACAATATGCCCTCGAAGACTTGTATTTCCGTGAGAAGAACACGCCTGAAGATATTTTCGAGATTCAGCACACCTACAACTCCGGAGGCTTGATCTATGTGAGCAACCTGGCAATGAACTGTATGCCGAGTGGCGGTGGCGCAAGCGGGAAGTTTGCCGGCATAGAAATCAGCGAACTGGGGAAAGAGGCGAAGGTGGGTACCTGTTCGCGTCCGACGCTGTATTTCTGCCAGGAACTTCAGACAGAGGACGGAGGTGACCTCCGCGCTGCCGTCAATATGGCTTGGACCTACGGCGGCAAGAGATTCAACGGAGTGGAGGAACGCCCCTGGCAGGGACCGAAATTCTGGTGTCCTCTTATGAAAGAGACCTTGGATTACAACAATTATCCTGTCCTGCGCTATGCCGATGCCGTCCTGATGCTTGCCGAGGCTTATGCCGGCAAGAAGGATGAAGCCGGATTCCTTGAGAATCTGAATGCGGTAAAGGTCAGAGCCGGGATTGCGCCTTATTCTTTCAGCGACTGGGACGATGCTGTCGAGGAATTGCGTGCTGAACGGGCAAGGGAGTTGTACGGCGAGTTCCAGAGGAAATTCGACCTCGTGCGCTGGGGAGTATGGTACGACAGGGTAATGGAAAAGAACGACTGGCCTCAGTTGAAGTCCAACCTCAAGCCTTGCCACCGCTATCTGCCTATTCCGGACCAGCAGGTGACTTATTCCGGAGGGGCTTTGGACAATAAAGAATATGAAAACTCTTATACATCCGAATAGTATGAAAAAGATATTCTACTTTTTTACCGCCGCGATTATGCTTTTCGGCTGTCAGCGACCTTATGAATTGAAGCTCGATTTCGCTCTCAACAGGACGGACCTTCATTTCAAGGCGGCAGAGTCCAAATCCTATTTCCAGGTTTACTGCTGCGGGAACTGGACGGTTTCTCTGGAATCCGAGGCAGACTGGGTCACACTCAGCGCATATTCCGGCTACGGGAACACCCAGGTAAATGTGTCTTGTCCGGCGAACGAGGGCAACTCCCGCTGGGTCAATATCGTGGTAAGCAACGACAAGGGGGAGGAAAAGAAAATTTACCTCTCACAGGAGGGTGCCGCGGCATCGTATATTCTTGAAGACAGTGAAGTGGATTTGTTGTCCGGTGCAAGGCGAATCAGGATCGGGGCTGAGAACAATCTCGAACAGCGTCTGATTGACGGGGCGTCAATATCCGTCACCTATGCCCAAGGGGAGCAGTCCTGGATTGGCGGGGTGGTTCTGGATGCTGAGTTCCTCCAGTTTGACGTGGCAGAATTCCAGGGGACGCAGAGCCGTTCGGCAGAAATCGAGATTGCCTTTCCCACTGCGAAATGGGATGAGTGCAAGACTGTCCTTGTCGTGAACCAGAGTGCAGACAAACCCCGGATAGAGATTGCGGATGAGTATGAACTCGACCCATCGGGTATCATTTCCACGCAAATCCCAATTCAGTGCAACTGGAACACGAAGTACTATGATTACGACCTTTCCGAGTATGAATTCGACCGTCCGGACTTGATAGCAAGCACTTCTTTCAATGCCCGGACAAATGTGATCACTGTCACTCCCGTGGCGAATTATGACACCCCACGCACCATCTCCCTCACCTGCAAGGTAAAGGACGAGACCGGTTCGGTGATTGCAAGGGCAAGTGGCTCCCTCAAACAGGCAAAGGGCAAGAAACCGCTTGTGCCTAAAGACCTTACGGAAGGATACCGTTGGGCAAACTGTTATATCGTGGCGGATGTTGATTCCACTTTGTATTCGATTGAACTCAGGAAACCGTGTGGCGACGTCATCGCTGCATCCTCCGCTTCAGTCATCT
>JBJEJT010000419.1:0-7102 GCA_051878255.1 Candidatus Cryptobacteroides sp.
AGTGATGAAGATACCGGTCAGCGCACCGAGGAATTTGTTGTTTGTCATCAGGGCGAGAATGTTCCTGAGCTTGTTTCCCGCCGCTTTCTGCAAGCCTTCACTCATCAGTTTCATTCCGTACAGGAACATACCGACTGAACCGATGAGAGTAAGAACCTCAAGAAGTCCGAAATTCATAAGTAGTTCGTAAATGGTTTTGGGCACGAATATACAACCAAAATTCCAATATGGGAACAATTCTTTAACCGGAAAATGCAATTTTTTTAACATTGGTGTGATTTCTTCTTAACACTCCATTAAATTTTGTAAATACGGAAAACAGAAGTTAAATTTGCAGGTTAATTGAAAGACCATACATATAACAGAAGTCAAATGGCAGAAAAGAACACATTGCTGGACAAGATTCTCGGGCTGAGGGACAAATATGAATCGCTGCAGAAGCAGCTCGCAGATCCGGACGTGATTTCGGATATGAAGAAATATGTCCAGCTGAACAAGGAGTACAAGGAACTTACACCTATAATCGAAACCGGAGAGGAATATCGCAGGCTGATGGAATCTTACGATATGGCAAAGGAAATCATCGCAGATGAAAAGGACGAGGAACTGAGGGAGATGGCGAAGGAGGAACTTGCCGAACTTGAAGTGAAGATTCCTGATATGGAGCAGAAAATCAAGCTCCTGCTCATACCTGCCGATCCTCAGGACAGCAAGAATGCCATTCTGGAGATACGTGGAGGTGCCGGCGGGGACGAGGCTGCGATCTTTGCAGGAGACCTGTTCAGGATGTACAGCAAGTATTTCGAGCGCCGTGGCTGGAAAATGGAAATCAACAGCCAGTCCGAGGGTGCTGCCGGCGGTTTCAAGGAAATCGTGGTCAAGGTCATCGGAGAGGGGGTTTACGGCATATTGAAATATGAGTCCGGAGTTCATCGCGTACAGCGTGTGCCTCAGACGGAAACCCAGGGGAGGGTCCACACCTCCGCCGCGTCGGTGGCAGTGCTTCCGGAAGCTGACGAATTCGACATTGAGCTGAATATGAACGATATACGCAAGGATACCTTCTGTTCATCAGGTCCTGGCGGACAGTCCGTGAACACGACCTATTCGGCTATCAGGCTTACCCACATCCCATCGGGCATCGTGGTGCAGTGCCAGGATGAGAAATCCCAGCTTAAGAATTTCGACAAGGCTCTCGCGGAGTTGCGTACGAGGCTCTACAATATGGAGTACGAGAAATATCTGAACGAAATTTCTGCAAAGAGGAAGACTATGGTGTCCACCGGAGACCGTTCAGCCAAGATTCGCACCTACAATTATCCGCAGTCACGTGTCACTGACCATCGCATCAACTACACGATGTACAACCTGCCCGTGTTTATGGACGGGGACATCCAGGATATGCTCGACCAGTTGCAGATTGCCGAAAACGCCGAGAGGCTCAAGGCTGCTGCCGAAGAGTAGTGGCAGCCGATATGTCCTGTCTGGCAGGACATAAAAAAGGGGCTGTCGGACCGCCCCGTAAAAAATCAAAGTTCAGAAAGTTTCTGGAGACAGAGTTCCACGAGTTTCCGCACCTGAGGTTTGTAGTCAGGGTTGCTGCTGCCGATATGGCGGTTGGCGATGACGCAGCATACGGTGCCGGCATTGTGCCCGAGCTGCTTGGCAATTCCAGCCACTGCAGAGCCCTCCATCTCGAAGTTGGTAATCCTGCGGCCCTCGTATTCGAATGACTCGAAATCATCCAGCATATCAGGCATTGCCAACGGAAGCCGGAGCACACGTCCCTGCGGGCCGTAGAAACCCGAAGCGGATATAGTCATTCCCTTTACTGTACAGTCCTCGAACTTGTCTATAAGTTTTCGGCTGGCTTCGACGAAGTACGGATCCGGCAGATGCTTTGCCCAATGCACGTGCTCCTTGAATGCGTCCTCTATGCCCGGCATAGCGATTTTATCCCTGTCCGCATACCAGTTCAGAAGTCCGTCGCAGCCCACGGAAACGTGGGAGAACACGAATGAACCGAGAGGGATGTCTTTCTGGATGGCTCCGCAGGTCCCGATTCTGAGTATATTCAGGGAACGCTTCTCAGCCTTGGGCTCGCGGGTAGTGAAATCGATGTTGGCAAGGGCATCCAATTCATTCATCACTATGTCGATATTGTCACAGCCGATGCCTGTGGAAAGGACAGTGAAACGCTTGCCATTGTACTTGCCGGTGGTGCTGACGAATTCCCTCGAGGAATGACGGAATTCGATGTCTGTCAGAAATCCAGCCACCATATCCACCCTGCCGGGGTCTCCGACGAGGATTACATTGTCTGCCAATTCTTCCGGACGGAGATGAAGATGGAACACCGATCCGTCACCATTGATTATCAGTTCTGATTCTGCTATTCTCATATCTAAATTGAGTTAATAATAAAAACATTGAGTTTCATTGTGTCGAACTACAAATTTGTAAAAAAAGGCTTAAATTTGCAAACAAATCAACAACGAAATCAAAAAGATATGTGGCAGAGGATTCAGACTTTATACCTTGCGCTTGCATCAGCATTGCTCGCTTCGATGTTTTTCTGCAGATTTGCGACCATAGTCGGTCCACAGGGAGAGGACCTGGATATAATGTATTGGGAGAAAATCCCCTATCTCATACTCCTTTCCTTGTCCACGGCAGGCAACCTGTTCTCACTTTTTGCCTTCAAGATCAGGATGCCGCAGATGAGGGTCGCAACGGCTGCAGCCATCGTGCTGCTGGCTTTCCAGTGCTGGATTGTGATTGACCTTGCCGGGAACTGGAATCAGATGACATTCTCAGTGACCGCCCTCTTCCCGCTTGTGGCTGCAATCCTCGACATTATGGCTGCCAGGAGCATACTTCTCGACGAGGCGATGGTACAATCCTCCGCCCGTCTGCGCTCATCAAAAAGGAAGAGATAGTCACTCGGCAAGTTTCTGGACACCGTCCGGGCAGAAAATGCTCAGGACGGTCTTTTCGTAAGTCTTGGTGACAGGAATCGGATTGATGCTCTCCTTGTCCAACTCGAGGATGAAAGAATCCCCCTCCTTGCGGAGCACCTTCACCCTTTCCGTATTGACTATGTACTTGCGGTGGCAGCGGACAAGGCTGGTACCCCTGAATGTCTCCTCGACTGTCTTGAGACGGCAGCGAACCATATACTGCTTGATATTGCCCTCCCCATCGTCATACCATACCTTTATATAATTGTCGTCGGACTCGATGTAGTAGAGGTTGCTCCTGCGTACGGAGAAGCGCAGGGTGCCCCCTATGTCGAAAAGTGTGATTTTCTGTTCATCCCTTTCCGCCGCAGGCTCATCCGAAACCACGTTGCTGTAGTTCATCAGCCTCAGGATTTTCTCTTTCTCCACCACCATCATATAGAGACAGGCGATGAGATTCGGGATGACCAGGGAAATCGTAGCATAGAGCAGGGCTTTCATAAACAGGCGCGTCCTTGTGAAATCTTCCGGCATCCTGCCGATTATCACGGTCAGAAGGACATATCCGAAGGCAATTATGGCAACCTCGATGAAACACCAGAGTATGTATTGCCATACCTTGATTTCAAACAGGAATCTTGTCTTGTACATTATGGTGCGGCTCAGGATAAGGAAAACTATCGCAGAGAGCACGAAAAGCACCGTGAAGAGGAAGGTCTCGGAATAGCCGAGCCGGAACCACGCCGTCGTGGAGAAAGGTATGTAGAGAGCGAGGAACACGATGGCGAAAAGCACGGAGAAAATCAGGTTCCCGGTAAGCTGGTATTTATCCAGCAGATATCTCGGCAATGGTTTGCTCATAGTATGTCTGTTAAATTAAGAAATATCCCGTTTCAGAAATTCGCACGCAAATTTACTTATTTTGCCACAATATTCCAAAATTGGCAAATAATGTATTTTCACGTTGGACGAAACGGCTGTACGGTGCATCTTTAGGTGTTGCATTTGAAAAAACTGAAAACACGCCTAAAATTATGACGGAAAGAAGAGTAGCAGTAACAGGCTTGGGAATCATCTCCCCATCAGGCAACGATGTCAAGACATTCTGGAACAACATTTCGCAAGGACACAACGGAATCGGCAGGATTACAAGGTTCAGGACGGGGGAACTTGCAGCGAGCGTAGCCGGGGAAGTCAAGGATTTCAATCCTGCGGACTATGGACTTGAGCCGGGTTTCACGAGGAAACAGGACCTCTTTTCGATATATGCCGCAGCGGCAGCCCAACAGGCTATGGAACAGTCCGGGCTCGACGCCTCCGAGGGCGGCAA
Source organism: Candidatus Cryptobacteroides sp. (assembly GCA_051878255.1). Classification (GTDB taxonomy): domain Bacteria; phylum Bacteroidota; class Bacteroidia; order Bacteroidales; family UBA932; genus Cryptobacteroides. Next base: position 4,291 of record JBJEJT010000419.1, read on the forward strand.
CATAGACCCGTTCAGGCTTGGGGTTTATGTGGGCTCCGGAATTGGCGGGTTCCCCTCCACTTTCAAGGAAATAGAGAAAATGCTGGCCAACGGTCCGAGGTGGGTCTCCCCTCTCTATGTGCCGACTATGATTCCGAATATGGCAGCTGCCAACATAGCTATGCGCCACCACGCCTACGGTCCCTGCCTTTCCCTCGGTCTGGCGTGCGCGACCGGCACCAACTCCATTGGGGAAGCTTTCAGGGAAATCAAGCACGGATATGCAGATGCCATCATTGCCGGCGGGACGGAATCCCCTCTCATCCCTATGGCGATAGCGGGTTTCGCAAATGCCCGCACCCTCTCCCCCTCCGACAATCCGGACTATGCAAGTCTTCCGTTCAACGCTGACAGGGAGGGGTTCGTAATTGCCGAAGGGGCAGGAATACTTGTCCTGGAAGATATGGAACACGCTAAAGCGAGGGGAGCAGAGATTCTCGGAGAAATCTGCGGCTACGGCAACACCTGCGACGCTTTCCATATGACTGCCCCGAGACCGGACGGCCGCACCCAGGGGGAAGCGATACGGCTCGCCCTGTCGGAGGCAGGATTCGACAGCACGAGGGACAAGCTGTACATCAATGCCCACGGCACCGGAACCCGCATCAACGACGTGTGCGAAACAAAGGCATTCAAATACGCACTCGGCGAGGAAGTCGCACACAAGGTCCATATTTCCTCCACGAAATCTATGACCGGGCACGCTCTCGGGGCAGCCGGTGGCTTCGAAGCCATAGCCGCACTGCTGGCTCTCCGGGACGGAATCATACCTCCGACCATCAACCTGAAGAACCAGGACCCGGAATGTGACCTGGACTACACGGCGTGCACGGCAGTGAAAGACGACATCAACATCGCGGCTTCCGATTCCCTGGGATTCGGCGGGCACAATGCCTGCGTGGCATTCAGAAGGGTCTGACAGGATTGAAAGAAGTCAGACGAAGAAGCTGAAATGGACATTTCCGTACTTCCTCTCCTTGAGAAAGTGCGGATGTTCCTTGAACGAGTATTCCGCCGGGTGCTCCAGGATGAAATAACACTCCGGTTGGAGGATTCCTGCCTCGAACAGCTTGTCAGGCAGACGGTCCAGACCCTCGAGGGCATAGGGAGGGTCGGCAAAGACCAGGTCGAACTTCTCGTGGCAGAGTTTCAGGAAATCGAAGACATTGTGGTGGACGACCGTAAGGTTCCTCAGTCCCAGAGATGCCGCCTGTGAACGAATGAAAGCCACGTTGGCAGGTGCCATCTCCACGGAATAGACCATTGACGCCCCCCTGGAGGCAAATTCGTAGGATATGGAACCCGAACCTCCGAAAAGGTCCAGCACCTTCAGTCCCTCGAATTCATATTCATTGTTGAGGATATTGAAAAGCCCTTCCTTGGCAAAATCCGTGGTGGGTCTCGCCTTGTAGCCGGCAGGCAGGTCGATGCTGCGTCCCTTGAGTTTTCCTCCGATAATCCTCATTTTCAGAAAACCATTTCAACTGAACGGAAATAACTGCAGAGGGAAATCTCCTCATCCTCTCCCAGAGGGGTGGCAAAGAACAGGTCCGTCACCTCCATATTGAACTGGAAAGACTTCACCGCATCGAAAATCCAGTACTCCGCCGTGGTGAAACAGTCAGCCCTGAACGTGGAGCACAGGCGCAGGGTCCTGCCCTCGGCGACGACAAGGCTGAGTATATGTCCGTCATAGGAGCAAAGGACCTTGTTGTACCGGGACAGATCCGGCATCAGGCGAAGCAGACGTAGAATCTCCGGCACGAGCCTCACATCAGGACATCCCGAAGATTTCAGAGTCTGGACCACAGCCCCTGCCAGGGGAGCCTCGGCACCGGGAGACCAGACAAGCACGGCATCCTGTTCCGGCAGCATTTCCGTATAGACGGTATCCTCATCGGTCACGGAAGCCACCGATGACAGGAGCAGGCGCTCATTCCCGGGAATATGGAAATTCTTGGGCACAAGGGTGACCGAAGGAGTGAAACAGCTGACTTCCGCCTGGGCGTACTTCCGTCTCAGGACCTCCGCAGTAAAAACAGACCCGGCATCCATCCAATCTGATGAATGCCCGGTCCCGTATGTGTTCACAAGGAATCCGCGAGGGGAAACCTTAACTGAAATCCTACTCCCAGTTTCCGGCATTGTTGTTAGGTGCTGAAACGCTTCCTACTTTCAGACCCGGATAACGGTCCGACTTGATCCTGTCGTCGTCGAGATTGATTCTCAACTGGTTGTCAAGACCTTTGAGAAGAGCCTTGTACGGCATTGCAGCCTCGAAAAGAGGAACCTGCACACCGGACACCATCCTGATCGTGGACTCCATCTCGACCGGCTGTCCCTCGCTGAAAGGAATGATTCCGATGGCATCCACATTGAAATCCTCACGACGGGTGAAGAGGGTGTCGCTTACCGGAATCTCGCTCTCGGTGGTAAACACGAGCCTCTGACCCTGTGCCACGAGTTCGAGCATCTGCTCTGCGGTGATCTTCGGATTCTTCTTCTTGAGCGCCTTCGTGTTCACGACTGCAAGCGAATCGTCCATCGAACCGACTTTCATCACGACCTTCATCTTGCCTGACTTGTAGAAAGTGATGAGGGTGTCGAAAGAAGAAGTGTACCTTCCATTGACGCTCTTGAATGCAACCTGGAGGTCACGGATGTCCTTGAGCTGCTGGATTGCAATTTTCTCCCTGGCATCCTTTGCCTTGTTGAACTTGATAGGTTGCATCACGCTCTGGACAGTGAAAATCGCCAGAAGGATGATGACTAC
>JBJEJT010000420.1:0-1730 GCA_051878255.1 Candidatus Cryptobacteroides sp.
TCGCTGAGAGTGAATCCATTGCCACTTTGGTCCTGCTGGAGAGGAAAACGGAAATCTTCCACTGAATTCACATTTGCAGTGTAGGGATAATAGGCATAGACATTGAACCGGCTGTCCCCTTTCCAGTAAATGGCTGGGGACACATCCCAATCCTGCCCGTCAAAGACGCCCCGGGCATTGTTCGCCCAGTTGCCGGACAACTCCAAAGCCCCCGCCTCCACATCGACGGCATAAATCCCTATGGCATCCGATGCCTCGAATGCAGTCTCCGTGGCTTTGGTACCGGACCCCGGCAAACTCGGGCTGAACAACATCCTGTCCTCCGGAAAACCTACCGTCCCGCTGCAGGAGGCTGCAAGAAGCAGCACCGGCAAAATATATTGGAACTTAATCATAACTCATCATTTTCAATAAAGAAATCCATACTGAAAGGCTCGCCGGAACGTTCCATTATCCTCCGCATTATCTCATAGCGGCAAATCGTGTTATAATATGGGATCCTGGAGTTCATACAACTGTTCCTCTCGCTGCGCCATACTCCACGGGAATAGGTCAGCGCCCCTTCGTACACGTCCACGAAACTGCTGTATGTCGGATGATGCACGAAGTCCTTCCACGGCAGGTCTCCCAATTTGCCGGATGTGGACACATTCCTCCACTTCATCGCATTATGGCTGCCCTGCACATCTTCCGGAAATGGATAAAAGGAATTCCAGCGGACGGATTCGTCGGCAAGGCTTCCGAAGGTACGCCCTCCTGCCCAGTACTGCACCATACCCCTGAAATCCATAGGATAGCCGTAAACCGTCAGAGGGCAGCAGGCGATTCCTATGCAGCGGTCATCTTCCGTGAGAGTTCCCTCATAGTCATAAGTGTTCGGAACCATAACCACCATAGTCCTGGACAATTCCTCACTATCGGCATCCAGGGCTTTCCTCACATAGTCCAGTATGACTTCCCTGTCCCGAGGGGCAACTGAACCCTCATTTGCAAGGCAGCCGAAACGGGTGTCGGCAATGTGATTGAGGGAATTGACCCCCGAATCCACGGAAACTGACGCGGCAGTGAAGACATTGAACCTGTCGCTGAAAGTAGAGAAAGGAGGCAGGGCAAGAAGATGCTCCCGAACCTCCGAGGCAAGCCTGACAGTCTTGCCCTGGCTCACCTCCTCGGCTGTGAAACCGTCACAGAGGATTACGACGTTTATGCCCAGACCCTCACTTGCTTTCTGGAGAGGGATGATGCCATCTTCCGGCACGTCAAAATCATACTGGGACACGGCGATGGAGGTCTGATACCCGTCCTCATCAAGTGCAATCTCCACTGTTCCGCTTCTCATTGCCCCGTCCTGAGGCTTCTGGCTGAACACGACCTCCAGTTCGGTCTTGCCGTTTCCCTGCATTGCACTGAGGTTTACCCATTCGGGACAAGACACGACCGACCAGTCCCCATCGGAATACAGCGTGACCGTCCTTGAAACACTCGAGTTCAGGGCACTGCAGGAGGCAGGACTTGCAGCGATTCTGCGGCTGGAGCCTATGCGCCTGAAATTGCTCCACCCGATGGCAGCCCTGTACTGTTGTTCGGTGCCCTCAGGCACTTCCAGAATGAAATTGTCCTTTGCCACGCCCTCGAAGCTGGTATCGGAAATTATCGGGGGAATGCGGCTCTTGCAGACGATGCGCCCGATATTGAAACAGTTCATAAAAGCACATCCGCCATCGTAAAGT
>JBJEJT010000421.1:0-7038 GCA_051878255.1 Candidatus Cryptobacteroides sp.
TAACTTTTAACTACGTCCACAACTTTTAGTGGACAGCAATGTCCCGTCCTGTCTCAAGAATGAGGTGTCATATCTTGATTGCGGGGATTATGTCATTGTGAATCAAAGCAAGGGAGCCAGACTTGGCTATAGTCCCACCTCCGGGGTGGAACTGTTGTTCGAGGACGGTCTTGCGTTCAAGGACCTTAACCGCAACGGCTCGCTGGATGCTTATGAGGACTGGCGGCTGCCTGTAAGGGAGCGTGCGGCGAATCTTGCTTCGCAGATGTCCCTGGAGCAGATTTGCGGACTTATGCTCTATTCCTCGGCGGTGGATGTCTTTTCCGAGGAATTGACCGGGAAACAACTCGAATATCTTGAGAGGGACAATATCCGCCACCTCCTTGTCCGCGACGTCGCAGACCCCGGGACTGCTGCAAGATGGGCCAATTCCGTGCAGAGATGGTGCGAGGGGGCTCCGTTGGGAATACCGGCGAACAACAGCACCGACCCGAGGAATTATACCAACGGCTCTGCCAATGTGAACAATTACAAACCCGAGCCGGACGGGGAGTTCAATCCTGCGCAATCCAGCAATATCTCAAAATGGCCGAGGGAGATGGGGCTTGGGGCAACCTTTGATTTGGACATAATCCGTCGCCACGGGGAGATAGTTTCCGCCGAATACAGGGCTATGGGTATTGTCACTGCACTTTCCCCGCAGGCGGATATGGCATCTGAGCCGCGCTGGAGGCGTTTCTACGGTACATTCAGCGAGGACCCAGTGCTTCTTGCGGATATGGTCCGAACCTATTGTGATGCTTTCCAGACCACTTCATCCAGCAAGACGGGTTGGGGAGACGAGTCGGTAAACTGTATGGTCAAACACTGGCCCGGAGGCGGAAACGGGGAAGCCGGGCGGGATGCCCATTTCGGAATAGGGAAGTATGCCGTTTATCCCGGCGACAATCTCGAGGGCGGAATGATTCCCTTTATCGACGGCGCATTCAGGCTCAAGGGCAAGACCTCTATGGCTTCGGCTGTAATGCCTTATTACACGATTCCTTTTGGACAGGACCCATCCGGAGAGAATGTGGGCAATGGTTTCAGCAGGTATGTCGTCCAGGATCTTTTGCGGGACAAATGCAGATATGAGGGCGTAGTGTGTACGGACTGGGGCATAGTGAACAGCAATAAAGTCCCCTGGGCGAGGATAAGCAAGGCTACCGGGACACCCTGGGGTATGGAGGAGTTTACACCTGCCGAGCGCCGGCTCAAGTGTTTTGAAGCGGGTGTGGACCAGTTGGGAGGTGCCAAAGACAATTCCATCAGTATCGAGGCATACCACCTATGGGAGGAAAAATACGGGGAACAGTCTGCCCGCGAGCGTTTTGAACTGTCAGCCCGCCGTCTGCTCGTAAATATCTTCAATGTGGGTCTTTTTGAGAATCCTTATGTGGATGCGTCCAGGGCAGAGGCTATTGTAGGATGCAGGGATTTTGTCTCTGCCGGTTACGATGCCCAGCTCAAGTCGGTGGTTATGCTCAAGAATGTGGGCGGGGCATTGCCAAAGACCGGACGCCTGAAAGTGTACGAACCGTTGCGCAGGGTTCCGGCTGGCCTGACGCACTGGATGAAGCCGACTGAGCCTTATGAGGAATATCCCATTTCAAAAGAACTTCTCGGGCAGTATTTCGATGTTGCCGATTCCCCTCAGGAAGCTGATTTCGCCCTGGTCTGTATCAAGAGTCCGGTAGGGCATTGGGGCTATAGGCAGAATCCTGACTTGGAAAAGGAGGGAGAATATCTTCCAATCAGTCTCCAGTGGAGCCCATACACTGCCGAGTTTGCCCGGGAGTGCAGCATCGCCGGCGGGGATCCATTGGAAGTCTCGTCCAACCGTTCTTATAAAGGACGCACCGAAACCACTTCAAACGAGCCGGATATGTACTTGGTGAGGGAGACCAAGGCAGCTATGGGGGACAAGCCTGTGGTGGTGTATGTGGCAACCGAGAGACCATTTGTCCCTGCCGACATCGAGCCTTGGGCTGATGCCATCCTGATTGGTTTCGGTGTGTGCAACAATGCCGTCCTCGATATAGTCAGCGGTGCTGCCGAACCTTATGGGCTGCTGCCCTGCCAGTTTCCTGCGGATATGCGCACGGTTGAAGAACAGTATGAGGATGTCCCGAGAGATATGCGTCCCTATGTCGATGCGGCTGGCAACAGTTACGACTTTGCTTTCGGACTGGACTGGAACGGGGTCATTCGGGATTGCCGAGTGAAGAAATACTATTGACTCAGGGGTTCCTCAAGTCTCATCCTTTCCTGCGGATTGTCACGCCGTGAGTGTTCTTGGTCTCGTCTATGACGAATACGCTGTGCAGACTTCCCACACACTCCATCCTGCCCAGGGTGTGCTGCATAAACCGCTGGTAATCTCTCATATCCCTGGCATAGACTTTAATCAGGAAATCGTAATCGCCGCTGGTGTTGAAACATTCAGTGATTTCCTCGATGTCCTGCACGGCATCCATAAACTGCTGAATCAGTTCCTCCGTGTGCTGCTTGAGCCGGATGTTGCACAGCACCAGGATTCCGTTGCCTACCTTCCCGGCATCCACGACGGCCATATAGCCTTTGATGAAGCCCTCTCTTTCCAAGCGCTTCTGACGCTCGAATGCGGGGGAGTGGGACAGATGCACCTTTGCGGCAAGTTCTTTGGCAGTCAGTCTGGAGTTCTTCTGCAATATGCGCAGTATCTCTATGTCTGTCCTGTCGAGTTCTTCGTATTTTTCCATATCGTAAAATCTGTATTTCAAAGGATAATATCCTGAATAGTGAGTTGATTTCACACAAATTAAGGATAATTTACTGATTTATCCAAAATATTTGTCTGGAAAATAGGATTTCAATAGTTTTGCATTGTGAAATCCGGATTCCAGTTACCACAAGTGTAGTAGTATCAAACTCAAAAACAAAATGGACAAGAATAATTTGAACGCACCGTTCCGTGCGGACATCGTGGGCAGTTTCCTGCGTCCCGAGGAAATAAAGGTGGCAAGGGTGAAGTTCGCAAAAGGCGACATCACCGCCGAGGAATTGAAACAAGTGGAAGACAAGTGCATAGCCAGGCTCGTGGAAAGGCAGAAAGCAGCCGGCCTGAAGGTGATAACCGATGGCGAGTTCCGTCGCAGTTACTGGCATCTGGACTTTATGTGGGGTCTCAATGGGGTGGAGCACATAGAACTTGAACACGGATATTTTTTTCATCACGAGGAAACCACACACGGTTCCGTGGCTCTGACGGGAAAAATTGACGGCAGGAACCATCCGTTCGTGGAGCATTTCAAGTTCATCAAACAGTTTGAAACAGAAGGTGTGGTGGCACGCCAGACCATTCCTGCCCCCGCACAGTTCTACGCCGAACTGTTCCGTGGCGACAATGGCAGGACTACCGATGCAATCTACCCGGACAGGGAAGAATTGATTCGTGACATAGCACAGGCATACCGTACCGTCATCCGTGACCTCTATGATGCCGGATGCCGCAACATCCAGTTCGATGACTGCACCTGGGGTATGGTGTGCGACAAGAAATTCTGGGATTCGATGGCAGGCACGGGCTATGATGCTGAGCAATTGCAGGAGACATATCTCCGCCTGAACAACCTTGCCCTCGGGGAGCGTCACGACGGACTGGTAATCAACACTCACGTCTGTCGCGGCAACTACCATTCCTCCTGGGCATCCGAGGGCGCATACGATGCCGTGGAGAAAACCCTTTTCGCCCGTGAGAATGTCGATGCCTTCTACCTGGAGTACGATGATGAACGTTCCGGAGGCTTCGGGCCTCTGGCATCGGTCCCATCCGGAAAGAAAGTGGTGCTGGGACTCATCACCACGAAAAGCCCCATACTGGAAGACAGGCAGAAAGTCATTGCCCGCATCCGTGAGGCTTCACGCTACATCCCGCTTGACCGCCTGTATCTCAGCCCACAGTGCGGCTTTGCCTCCTGTGAGATTGGCAACAAGCTGACAGAGGAGGAACAATGGGCAAAAATCCGCCTGGTGAGGGAGATTGCCGAAGAAGTCTGGGGATAGTCCCTACTTTCGCGCTTGCTTCGGCTGCACCCACGCAAGCAAGCGCACTTTTCAGAGACTTTGACGCAGGACTGCCACCACATCCCCACGTGTGAGTACCACGTAGCCGCTTTCGTTGATTGGGCACGCATCTGCCATTCCTTCCAGCATCGATTCGTCAGCACCGCAGTCGGTTATGTTCATTGCAAGTCCCAGTTCGCGCATCCATTCTTCCATACGCATCAGTCCTTCAAGGGCTGCATCTTTCCCGTTCTTGCCCTCAGGAGATACGTCCCACACGTTCTCTGCCAGACGGCAGAATTTCTTTTCGGCATCCTTTGAACGCTCGATGAGCAGGCGGTAATAGGCACCGCTGACGGCAGAAAGGGTGTGCCCGTGGGTGGCATCTGTGTAGGCTGCAACTGCCTGTCCCAGCATATGGACCATCCAGTCGGTAGGCTTGCCGCAGTCTATCAGCCCGTTCAGTGCCCAGGTGGCAGTCCACATAATGTTGCTTCGTGCCTCATAGTTTTCCGGGTCTGCCAGTACTTTGCGTGAACTGACAATCAGCGAGCGCATCAGCCCTTCGGCGATGTAGTCCGAGGTGTTGTCGTCTGTGCCTGACAGATACTGCTCCAGTATGTGCGACATTATGTCGTAGATACCCGCAACCGTCTGATACCGGGGCACGGTGAATGTGAATGCCGGATTGAGGATGGAGAAGTCCGGATTGCGGAAATAGTAGAACTTCTTGCGGTTCTCACGGTGATTGGAGATGACTGAGCAGTTGTCCATCTCGGAACCTGTCCCTGCCATAGTGAGCACACAGCCTACCGGGATCCAACGGCAGGACATATCTCCCCAGTTGTTGAAATAGTACTCCCACGGGTCGGCATCCAGATAGGTGGAGCCTGCCACTGCCTTGCAGTAGTCAATGGTGGAGCCGCCACCCACTGCGAGGATGAGGTCCACTGCCTCATCCCTTGCTGTCTTCATTCCTTCGTACACCTTGTCAATGGTAGGATTCGGCATAACGCCGCCCAACTCCACGACGTCCTTGTCTGCTTTCCGCAGTTCTGCTTTCACGGCATCGTAAATGCCATTGCGCTTGATGGAGCCTCCTCCATACACCAGCATTACTTTCTTTCCGTAGTGCTCGAGTTCCTTGCCCAGATTGCCCAGGGCATCCTCTCCGAAATAGAGTTTCGTGGGGTTGTGAAATGTGAAGTTGCCTAACATAATCGACTGTTTTTGATATGTTTTTCTTTAGTTTCTATCCTGCAGGTTGATTCATTTGTCAATCTGGCTTTCGGTAAAGGCGTCCGCACGATGTCCCATCAGGCTGATTTTGGGGCGAACTGTGCCGGAGTGATGCCCTTGCGCTCTGCGTGCTCCCTTATTAGATGCACCAGCGGCATATCGGTTCACGCCACCAGATGGCATATTCGCTTTGGACGGCAGTCACTGGACAGACTGAGTGTGCCCTGCGGATGAGGGCGACCATTTCAGTCCCGTCGTGCTTCCCTCCGTAGTCTTCGACCATCGAGCCCGTCCATCCCATTCCCCCTGTCTTGTCAGCACGGGTGAAAAGTCCGGAGGCTCCTGCCAGTTCTCCTGCAACCAATGCCGTTCCGGCTGCAGCCATTCCCCAAAAGTCTCGTCGTTCCATTCCGTTCAGTATCTTGATTTGAAGATACAAATTTATTCTGTCCGAACCTGAAAAAGTTACCTTTTTTATGGCGATCCGTATAGATTTTTCGGATTATGGGCGGTGCCGGGGGAAATGAATGTGTTCCTCCCCTGAATCGTTCCACGATTTCGCCCAGGCACTCGTCGATTTGCAGGTGGACACTGCCGTGTACCTCGTCGGATCGGACTCCTACGGTTATTTCCGGGACAAGTACGATCAATTCACGCAAATCTATGAGAAGCGGAGTGGGGGATTCAAGTATGGGAACTATATCAAATGGACAAAAGAATACTGAGCCGGCGTTTTTCCTTTGCAGTTTGTAATACCCTTCCATTGCAAAGGATAGAAAGTCCGGACCTGTATTATTCTTCCAGTCCGTCGTGCTCCAACACTCTGCGTTCATTTTCCGGCATTTGCGGAGTCGAAATCTTTCGAATTGGTCATCCGTCCTTCTGTGAGCGATAGTGTCATAATACTTTTGTTTTTATGTTTCCGCAAAGGTCGGAATGATTGTATTTAGGCACAAGCAACTAAAAGTTGTCATTGTAAAGGAAAAGTTGTCATTTGGCATTGAACACTAATATCTTCTTTCCTTGGACATTCCAATACTCCAGTACAATGCATTCCTGCTCTCAAAATTTGGCTTGCCAAAGGTGGCGACTTCAAGGAGTTTTGAGTATATCACCATACCTCCGGGTTCATAGTGAAGTAACTTTATCCTATTGCGGGCTTTGTTTCATAGAATTACAATTCACGGATGTCCACGGCTGGGTAATAGATAACGCTTTTATCATCGCAATCGGGATTTAAGATTCTTGGTTCTCATAAGTATTGTCTTCGGCATTCTTACGGGCCTCATCAAACTTAGCCTTCATTGTAGGGTTCTTGTAAGTAAGTTTCCTAATGGTCAGCTCCTCGGTATCATGATTAGCCATCCGGAGATAATTTTCGGACTGCTCGAAGCTCTTTTTAACAGCCTGAAGTTTTTTGATGGTATCATCAATTTGCTTGATGGCATCTTCGAATTTTCCTGCTGCGCGGGTATAGTGGTCACCGAACTTGTTACGGAACTCAAGAAGTTTGTTTTCGAAATTGGTAACGTCCACATTCTGACTACGGGCGAGGATGAGTTCCTTCTTGTACCCGACCGTGTTCTTGGCCGCATTGACAAGCAGCATTATAAGCGTCTTGAAGAACTGAGGGCGAATGACAAACATCTTCGGATAGCGGTAGGAAACATCTACAATGCCGGTATTGTACAGTTCACTTTCAGGCTCCAGAAGTGA
>JBJEJT010000422.1:0-7036 GCA_051878255.1 Candidatus Cryptobacteroides sp.
CCAGGCTCCTTGATCCTGTCGAGAACCGCAATTTTCTTGACTGTCTCAGGAAGCGCCTTGAGGAAGTATTTTGCCGAGAACGGACGGTAGAGTCTCACGATGAGCACGCCGACCTTGCGACCCTGCTGCTCGAGATAATCAACTGTCTCCTTGATGGTCTCGGTTGCCGAACCCATAGCCACGATGACATTCTCTGCCTGAGGGTCTCCGTAGTAGTCGAAAGGACGGTAACTCCTGCCGGTGAGTTCGCTGATTTCTCCCATATATCTCGCTACGATGTCAGGAATGGCATCATAGGCACCGTTGCAGGCTTCTCTCGCCTGGAAGAACACGTCGGAGTTCTGTGCGGAACCGCGGGTCACAGGTGCATCTGGATTGAGAGCGCGTTCCCTGAATCTTGCAAGTGATTTCGTGCTTATCATCCCCTTGAGAGCCTCCTCGTCGATGAGCTCTATCTTCTGGATTTCGTGTGAAGTGCGGAAACCGTCGAAGAAGTGGAGGAAAGGAATGCTTGATTTGATGGTCGAAAGATGAGCCACTGCTGCGAGGTCGAGAGCCTCCTGGACTGATGCCGAGGCAAGCATCGCGAAACCGGTCTGGCGGCAGGCGAGAACATCCTGGTGGTCACCGAAGATTGAAAGTGCGTGGGATGCGAGGGTACGTGCAGACACGTGGAACACGCAAGGGAGCATCTCGCCGGCAATCTTGTACATATTCGGAATCATCAGGAGAAGACCCTGGGATGCCGTGAAAGTGGAAGTGAGCACACCTGCCTGGAGAGAACCGTGGACAGCACCTGCGGCACCGCCCTCGGACTGCATCTCGGTCACTTTTACAGTTTCACCGAAAAGGTTCTTTTTCCCTTTTGCAGCCCATTCGTCCACATATTCGGCCATAGTGGACGAAGGTGTGATAGGGTAGATTGCAGCGTGCTCACTGAAAAGATACGCGATGTGGGCAGCTGCGTAATTTCCATCACAAGTGATGAACTTTTTTTCGTTTGCCATAGAAGAAATAGTTATAGTTATTTAATAGTTTTTTTCGCGTGGACTACAAAGGTAAGTCAAATTTGTCGGAAAACGAAGGATTTTTGACGGCAGTTTTCCTATATGATTCCATAAATCAGATTCCAGCACATAAATCTGAGCAGTTTGCCGACCAAAAGCAGGAACATAGTCGCCCGGGGCCGTGTCCGGTAGAACCCCAGGGCAATGGCAATGACGTCCCCGATGAACGGAACCCAAGCCAGCAGAGCCATCCAGACTCCGTATTTGTCTATCTTGATTTTCTGTTTTTCAAGCGTTTCCGGTTTTACCTTGAACCACTTTTCAATCCATTCCCATTTGCCTATCCATCCCATCCAGTAGGTCAGTACGCTGCCCAGCCAATTCCCTAAAGTCCCCACGGCAAGACATCCCCAGGGATCCCCGGTCATCGCGAGCACCCCCAGATACAGGGCATCGGAACTGAATGGCAGAATCGTGGCTGCAAGGAATGTCCCTATGAACAGTCCCAGCAGTCCAAGTGATTCCAGTGCCCCCATTATTTCCTCCGGGCTTTGAAAAAGTCCGACACTATCCTGCCACATTCTTCAGCCATAATCCCGGAACTGACCTTGGTGCTGGGATGAAGCAGGGAAGGTGTGAAACGGGTATATCCCCGTTTGGGATCGGATGCCCCGTAAACAACCTCCCCGAGTTGTGCCCAGTTCATAGCCCCGGCACACATAGGGCAGGGCTCGACTGTGACGTAGAGGCTGCAGGCATCGAGATATTTTCCGCCGAGGGCTTCTGTGGCAGCTGTTATGGCAATCATCTCAGCGTGAGCCGACGGGTCGTGGAGCCTTTCGGTCATATTGTGTCCGCGACCCACTATCCTGCCGTTGCATACGACGACTGCCCCGATGGGAACTTCCTCCTCCGCGGCTGCCGCAAGAGCCTCCTTGAGAGCCTCTTTCATATGTTTCTGATGTGTGTCCATAGGTGTGCGGGGCTATGCTTTTGCCCGTATCTTCCTGAACTTCAGTCCTATGACTCCCCAGAAAGCCTCTCCGAAAATGCTTCCGTTCATCTTTGAGGTGCCTTCGGTCCTGTCCACAAAAATGACCGGCACCTCCTGAATCCTGCCGCCGAGTTTCCAGCAGGTGTATTTCATCTCGATCTGGAACCCGTAACCGTACATCTTCACTTTGTCCAAATCCACTTTCTCAAGCATCTCCCTGCGGTAGCATTTGAATCCGGCAGTGGTGTCATAGACCTTCATCCTCAGTACCGTCCTCACGTAAACCGATGCGTAATAGGACATTATGACTCTGCCTATGGGCCAGTGTATTACGCTGATTCCCTTGCAGTACCTGGAACCGATCGCCAGATCCGCCCCATCTTCGGCGCAGGCCCTCCACAGCCTTGGCAAATCCTCGGGATTGTGCGAAAAATCGGCATCCATCTCAAAGATGTAGCCATACCCTTTTTCAAGAGCCCATTTGAAGCCTGTGATATAGGCAGTCCCGAGTCCGAGTTTGCCGCTTCTCTCAATCAGGTGCAACCTTCCCTCCCGGCTGTCTTCTCCGGCAAGTTCCCTCTGAAGCCCCTTCACTATCTCCGCTGTCCCATCAGGCGACCCGTCGTCAATGACCAGCACGTGATAGTCCCCTTCGAGAGCGAAGATGGCACGTATGATTTTTGCTATGTTTTCTTTCTCGTTGTATGTGGGGATGATGACGACTTTGCTGTCCATATTGCCCTTTTTCTTATAAAATCATATACATAAGTTGCAAAATTAGTAAATTTGGTCCGTAAATGAGCCTGTAAAGGATAAAATTCATTGAATTTATGAAAAAATACCTCAAACTCCTCCTGATTCTGGCATCGGTTCTGGTTTCCTGCAGACAAGATGTCGGAATGAATCCTGATCCGGCATTTGCTGACTATATCTATGCCTATTCCGGAGGGCTTGTGAATGAGAATGCCTCCATACGCATAAAATTCACTGGTGCTGCGGACACTTCGGTCCCTCCCGGGGATCTCTTCAGTTTCAGCCCGTCAGTCAGGGGCAGTGCGAGGTGGGTGTCATCGGATATGGTGGAATTCCTGCCGGATGCAGGAGCCTTGAAACCGGGGCGACGTTATGGTGCAACTTTCGATTTGTCAAAGGTTTACGAGGTACGCAATCCTGAACTGCGACAGTTCCGCTTTTCGTTCACGGTGGCGCGGAAGAAAGCTGAAATCCACATAGATCAGGTCTATGTGTCGAAGGCTTCTGCAACGGAGGCATCTGTGAGGGGGCACGTTGTGCTCAGCGAATGTTTGCCTGCGGATTTGATGAAGGACCTTTTCTATGCCGAGGGCAACACTGCCGGCAGCCGTTTCGTCGTGGAAGAGAAAGGGGGCGTATGGCATTTTGTCTGCGAGGGCTTGCCGAGAAAGGGGAGCGACGAGCGTCTGAACGTGGTTTTCGATGCCCACAGGGCAGGATTTGACGAGTCCATATCGGCTTCGGTCATCATCCCCGGCACGGATGTCTTCAAAGTTCTTTCGGCAAAGAGCCATTCAGGTGCGGAACCTTATGTGGAGGTGGTGATGTCAAGTCCGCTTGACCCGCTTGCCGACCTTGACGGTTATTTCAGCATTTCGGACGGGCGCAACTGTTCCGCAGTGGCTGACGGCAACATAGTGAAACTCTCATACGTCCCCGGAGACGAGGACTTCACGCTGACGGTCGATGCGGCTCTCAAAGATTGCCAGGGGCGTCGTCTCGGCACCTCCTGGAGCGCTGATTTCCGCCAGGATGAGTTGAAGCCGGCTGTGAAACTGCTTTTCGAAGGCACGGTCCTGCCGGATGACTCCAATCTGAAACTTCCTTTCAAGTCGGTGAATCTCAATGCTGTGGATGTGAAGGTGGTGCAGATTTACAGCCACAACGTACTGTCATTCCTGCAGGACAACGACCTCAATGGAGACTATCAGTTGAGGCGCTCGGGGCGGCTGGTGTTCAGCCGGAAACTGTCTCTCGAGAACGGGTCCGGCATTGACCTGCACCGCTGGCAGAATTTCTGCATCGACCTTTCGGGTCTGATGAAACGCGAAAAGGGAGCGATTTACAGGGTGGTCCTGTCTTTCCGCCAGGAATACTCCGTTTACGGTTCCGGGGCACCTGCCTCCACTGACGGTACGGGGATGACCTACTTGGCTGCATCGGATGTGACTCCGGAAGAAAACGCCGTCTGGGACATACAGAATGCGTATTATTACGATAACAGTTATAACTGGGCAGAGTATGACTGGTACGAGAGGGACAATCCTTTTCATCCTACATATTATATGGTTACGGAGCGTTTCCCGTCAGCCAATCTTATGACCTCGAATCTTGGAGTGCTTGCAAAATCCGGAGAGTCAGGGGATATATGTGTATATGTCAATGACATACTCACAACGGAACCGTTGAAAGGAGTGGAAGTCGAGGTCTATGGTTTCCAGTTGCAGCGGCTCTGTTCCGGGGTCACGGATTCCGATGGAAAGGTCATTTTCCATAGCGGAGGCAAGCCATTCGTGGCAGTGGCAAAGACAGCCGATGCCATATCCTATCTGAAACTCGGGGACGGCTCTGCCAATTCCCTTAGCCGTTTCGACGTCGGGGGAACCAAGGCTGAAAAGGGTATGAGAGGCTATATCTACGGCGAAAGGGGAATATGGAGACCCGGCGACGACATCCACCTCACTCTGGCTGTAAAATCGGATACAGGAGAAAAACTTCCGGACAACCATCCTGCCGTATTGGAACTCTACGACTCGATGGGGCATCTCCACTCCAGGACTGTCTGCACGAAATCCACAGGTGGACTTTACACATTCAACATATCGACCTCTCCGGACAATCCCACCGGGACCTGGCACGCCTACGCCAAACTTGGGGGCGCATCTTTCCACAAAGCCCTGCCGGTAGAAATCATAAAAGCCAACCGTCTGAAAATCCGGCTCGACCTGGGTTGCGAAGAACTCAAGGCTGGGCAGCCTCTGGATTTGTCATTGAAATCCTCCTGGCTCACCGGACCGGCTGCATCGGGGCTGAAAGCCAAGTCGGAACTGATGGTATCCAGAACTGTCTCAGCGTTCCGGGGCTATGAAAACTATAATTTTACCAATCCGCTTTCAGGATTCCGGAACTATGAGAAAGAGTGGTTCTCGACAGTTCTCGACAAGGATGGCGAAGCGGATCTGAAAGTGACCGTACCCGTTGCCGACAATGCTCCAGGGCTTCTGAAAGCGACGGTTGTGACGAGAGTTTCCGAACCGGGTGGAGAAGAGAGTGTTGTTTCGACCACCTGTCCATATTCCCCGTTTGACGCTTATGTCGGCGTGCGTGCCCCACAGGACAGTTATCTTGAGACCGACCGAGATTATGAGTTCGGGATATGCGTGCTCGACTCCAAAGGCAGGAGGGTGACAGGACATAGAATCCGCTACACCTTCTACAAACTTGACTGGAAATGGTGGTGGGAGAATGAGCCTGACCAGCTTGCGTCCTACATCAGCGGAGAATCTGCAAAGGTCTATGACTCAGGGGAGTTTGTAAGCGGAGGTGCCGATTATCCTGTGCATTTCTCACTCCCATACCCGGATTGGGGACGCTTCCTGCTTCTCGTCAGGGATCTTGACAGTTCCCACTCGTCCGGGGCTGAGTTTATGTGCGACTGGCCTCTGTGGAGGGGACGCTCGAACCGCGGGGGAGGGGAATCCGCTTCGCTGCTCAGTTTCTCCCTTGACAAGGAGACATATCATCCTGGGGAGGACGGCAGGGTTTACATACCTGCCGCAAAGGACGGACGCGCGATAGTGACCGTGGAAAACGGCAGCCGGGTAATATTCTCCGACATCGTGAAGACATCGGCAGACAGGGAGACCTCTTACCGTTTCAAGGTTACGGAGGATATGAGCCCGAACTGCTATGTGGCTGTCACACTGCTCAATCCGTATTCCGTTGCAGCTGACGGAATGCCGTTGAGGATGTACGGCGTGAAGCCGGTGACCGTCGTGGATGAGTCCTCCCGCCTGTATCCGCAGATTTCCCTGCCGGACGAGCTCGCTCCCCAGAAGGATTTCACGGTCAGGGTCAGCGAGAAGTCTGGGCGTCCTATGGCTTACACCATTGCCATCGTGGATGAGGGACTTCTGGACATATCCAATTTCAAGACTCCGGATCCGTGGGCGGCAATGAACCGCAAGGTTGCCCTTGGAGTGAAGACCTGGGACCTCTACAACGATGTGGCAGGCGCATATTCAGGCTCTTTCTCATCTATGTTCAAGGTCGGAGGGGATGAAGACCTGTCCGGTGGCGACCGTTCCGCAAAGGACAACCGTTTCGAGCCTGTGGTCCTGTTTACCGGTCCGTTCCAGTTGTCGGGCAAGGTCGCGGAACACCGTTTCAGACTGCCTATGTATTCCGGCAGGGTGAGGGTGATGCTGGTTGCGGCATCCGAGAATGCTTTCGGAAACACCGAAAAGACGGTGCCGGTACGTACTCCTTTGATGATTGCACCAACTCTTCCACGGAGACTTGGATTGGCGGAGAAGACCGTGATGCCTGTGAATGTTTTTGTAAACGGGGGCCGGGCGGACAAAGTGACGCTTTCGGTCAGGACGGAGGGACCGCTTGCCCTTGAATCCGAATCCGAAGTCATTCTGGACTTGCGTCCAGTGGCATCTGCGACTGCTTCGGAGCAGACTCGTGACGCCCTTTCCTGTTTCAAACTCCGGACTGCGGACGGAAGCGGAACGGCGAAAGTCATAGTTTCGGCTAAATGCGGTACGTCCGTAGTGACTGACACTCTCACACTCGAAGTGAAGAACCTTATGTCTCCGCTTGTGGTTTGCGATTCCAGGGAGATTGCTCCGGGGACATCTGCATCCTATGAGTTGCCTCGAGGTGCCGGGGCGGCTATGGTGGAGGCGTGCACTTTCCCATCTTTAGACGTGAATGCCTGCCGTTTGGGTATGATGAACACCATTTCGGGCCATACGGGACAAATGGCATCTTCGGG
>JBJEJT010000423.1:0-1722 GCA_051878255.1 Candidatus Cryptobacteroides sp.
CTCCTCAGGATAGATGTTCTGTCCGTTGGAAGAGAGAATCATATTCTTGCTCCTGCCCCTGATGAAGATGTTGCCGTTTGCGTCAATCACACCAAGGTCTCCGGTGTTCATCCAGCCGTCCTCGGTGAATGCAGCCTTTGTAGCCTCCTCGTTCTTGAAATAGCCACTCATAATGTTCACGCCCCTCGCCTGAATCTGTCCCACGATGTGCTGAGGGTCTTCTGAGTCGATGCGCACTTCAGCCCTGTCCACAGCCCGTCCGCAGGAACGGAGCACGAACTCGGATGCCGGAGCATAAGCCATAAGCGGTGCAGCCTCGGTCATACCGTAGCCCACGGTGAACGGCAGTTTCAGTTTGCGGAACCATTTCTCCACGTCCGGATTGAGAGCCGCGCCACCCATAATGATCATACGCAGGTTTCCACCGAGAGCGCCCATCAACTTCTCACGTATCTTCTTGACAATCACATTGTTGATACCAGGGATGGCAAGCAGGACCTTCATAGACGGCTTGGACACCACCGGAAGTATGGCGGATTTGAAAATTTTCTCCATAACAAGCGGCACCGTAATCAGAAGGTACGGTTTCACGTCACGCATCGCACCGAGCAGGAGCTGCGGAGTAGGGGTCTTGCCCAGGTAGTAGATGGAAGTTCCTCCGCAGAGAGGGTAGATGAGTTCGAACATCATACCGTACATATGTGCCATAGGCAGCATAGACACCATCTTGTCGGTAGGGTAGGACGGAATGTGGTCCTGGCCGAACTCGACATTGGAACTGAGGCACTCATAGCGCAGCATCACACCTTTCGGAGCACTTGTGGTACCTGAGGTGTAGTTGATTATGGCGAGGTCCTTGTCATTGTTGGTAGGGTAGCTGACATTCTCTCTCTTGAATCCGTGAGGATACTTCCGGTCGAAAGCCGCCTGCAAATCCTCCATCGCATCCTTGACCTTGTCGTCCACGCTCCAGAGCAGGGAGAAGTTGTTCACCGAAATGACAGTCTTCAGATTCGGCATCTTCTTCGTGTCGAGTTTCTTCCAGATGTCATCATTGGTAAAAAGAATGGTGCTCTCGGAATGATCGACGAGGGAATTGATGCTTTCCGGAGTGAAGTCAGCGAGGATAGGGACCACCACAGCCTCGTAGGTGTTCACGGCGAGGAAAGAAATGGCCCAGCGTGCGGAGTTCTTTGCACACAACGCTATTTTGTCGCCTTTGCTGATACCAGCTTCTTCAAAGCAGATGTGGAATTTGGCGATGGATGTCGCAACTTCGCCGAAAGTGAAAGAATCGCCCTTGTAGTCACAGAGGGCGGGATTGTCCCAGTTGTTCCTGACGGACTCTTCAAATCTTTTAAGGTAATGCTTCATTGTTGTATCGATTTATCCAAGTTTCGCAAGTCTTGGACGGCAGTGTCTCTCGAATGCGGAACTTCAGTCAATTTCTGTTGCCTGATTGCCCGTGCAAATGGACAAAGACGCTGCGAATTTATGAATATGCGGCTGTAAATACCGTCCTTATTCCGCTTTTGTGGCGAAATTCCGGGCTCTTTGTGGCAGAAATGGAGGAAATTGTGAGGATTGTGTGCAGTTTCTCCGTACAAATTTTCCTTGCAAATCCAAAAATGTGTATTTTTGGGACGGTCCGGACAGACTTATTCTATACGGACAGAAAGATATGAGGAAAAAACCCATAGTTGCCCTTGTATATGATTTCGA
>JBJEJT010000424.1:0-7012 GCA_051878255.1 Candidatus Cryptobacteroides sp.
CTCGCCCGGAGAAGGGCTGTGGCAGTCATTCTGGCGACCGGCGAAATTCCACATGAAATACCTCCAGTACATCCAATTGAGCTGGTAGTCGAAGAAGAAACCCATATTCTCGGCAAAAGTCGGCTTCCTGTAACGGTCGCCCCTCTTGGCATTCTTGCCCATATAGGCGGCATAGAACTCCCTGTAACGGTCATCGCCGCCGGACCCGCTGTTCCACATCCTCGGAAAGAGCATCTTGTCGGCTGAATCATAGACTATGTTCCCGAATGACGGCACCTTTTCGTATCTGCCATCCAGCGGAGCCCAATAGAAATCGTCCTCAATGTCATAGTCAGCATCGAAATACTGCCCGTAAATCAAAGGCGTGCTTCCATACTGTTCTCGGCTGAGGTAGCGGCAGAGAGTGAAAGGATTGTCAGGCTGGTACTCGTTGGTCGGGGTGTGCACGCTGGACCGGATAACCACAATCGCGAAAATCGAAAAGCCTACGATGATGGTGGTGAAACAGAGCAGCACGGTGTTGGCAAGCGCCTGCCCCCTCTTCATAGTGTGGAAAAGCCCCCAGAAACAGAGGAAGAAGAGCAAGACGACAAAAAATACTGCACCCGAATTGTATGGCAGGTGGAATACATTCACGAAAAGCAGGTCCGAATAGGCTGCAAGTTTCGGCACATAAGGGATGATGACAAAAAGAATGAGTGCGAGGATGACACAGGACAGGGCGAAAATGCCGACGTACTGCCAGAACGTGTAACTCCTTTCATTTCTCTTGCGATAGAACCATATGAACACCAGGCAGGGAATGGTCAGCAGGTTAAGCAGATGCACTCCTATGGACAAGCCCATCAGGAAACAAATCAGGACAATCCAGCGGTTGGCATACGGCTCGTCTGCCTCATCGTACCATTTTGTCATAGCCCAGAATACGAGGGCAGTGAAAAGGGATGACATCCCATAGACTTCCCCCTCGACGGCGGAGAACCAGAACGTGTCGGAGAAACAGTATGCCAGGGCGCCGACAAGTCCGCTGCCCCAGATGGCTATGGCTCTGCCCGTGCTGTAGTTGCCATCCGAATCCGGCTTGAGCAGCCTCTTGGAGAAGAACACGATGGTGAGGTAGAGGAAGAAAATCGTGAGGGCGGAACATATCGCACTCATCGAGTTCACCGCAACCGCTGCGTGCATATTGTCCGTGAACATAGTGCAGAAACGAGCGATGAGCTGGAAGACAGGGTTTCCCGGCGGATGCCCGACCTCAAGCTTGTATGACGATGCGATGAATTCTCCGCAATCCCAGAACGACGCTGTCGGCTCGATTGTCAGAAGATATGTGACGGCAGCCACGAGAAAGGCAATACAGGCTGTCAGTCTGTTCCAGATGTTGAATTTTCTTTTGTCCATTGATTAGCTATTCAAACTGTTCAGTCAATCTTCGCAAACGCGAAACTTGAGTCTGCGAAACTGCAAATTTACTAAGATTTTACTAATTTTGCACTTTCGTATCAAGATACAGGGAAATATGGCGAAGGACAATGACTGGAAGAGCCGTCTCGGAGTGGTGTTTTCGACCAATCCGGACTTCAAATATGAAACGGATGCCGAGGAACAGGTCCAAACACTTGAGCCATCCCGGCAGAAACTCATTGTGACCATCGACCGCAAGGGCAGAGGCGGCAAACAGGTTACTCTCGTGAACGGTTTCGTCGGCAGTTCAGAGGATCTCGGCGAACTTTGCAGGATGCTCAAGGTCAGATGCGGGGTGGGAGGAAGCGCCAAGGACGGGGAGATTGTCATCCAGGGAGATTTCAGGGACAGGGTAACGGCCCTGCTCAAAGAAGCCGGCTATAATGCCAAGATGGTCAACTGACGATGGATGCCTGCCAGATAACCCTGTCAGTCGCCACCGGGGTCGCACTGCTGACTTTTCTGCCGTTTATGGACCAGTACATCCGGCTGTGTCCTGTCTTTTTCGGCAGCCTTTTCAACACTGCCACAGCCATCAGGAATGAGGACAAATGCAAGATCAGCCGTTCAAGGAACACCATCTTCGCCATTTCAATCCTGCCACTCGCCATCTTCGTATGGCACAATGGTCTTTTCTGCCCGAACTTTATGGAGGGACTCGATTCGCCGTGGGATTTCCTTGCCACGGCAGGAGCCTTGCTCGCCTATTTCGTGCTCCGTGCCGCAATCAGGAAAAGCCTGCCTGCCCCGAAAATGAAAAACAAAGTCTATGCAGCCTATTGCGGACTACCCCGGACATTCGCCGTCACTCTGCTTTCGATAGTCATCCCGATAGACATCCTGATGGACTCGCTGTCCATACCAGGAATGGTGACAAAAATCGTATTTTACAGTCTGACAGGCATCTGCTACCTGGTCTTTCTCATACGGAGATTCGACATTTTTGCTTCGGAAAGCAATTTTTTGCAAGCAATTTTGTACCTTTGCAGCCACGAGATTGTACCCACTGCTCTTTTAATTGTGACAGTATTAGTGTTTTAAGGGTTAAGTTGTTGTAGCAAAGACCATTATGAGTGTTAGAAATATCTTGATATCACAAAAGCAGCCGCAGACGGCCTCTTCGTATGATATTCTCAAGGAAAAATTCGGGGCTAATTTTGATTTCAGACCGTTCTTCAAGATGGAACCCCTCACTTCCAGGGAATTCAGATCACAGAAAATAAACATTTCCGAATATACGGCGATAGTTTTTTCAGCAAGGACGACTATCGACGCCTTTTTCCAGATATGCGATGACCTCAGGGTCAAGATTCCTGAAACGATGAAGTATTTCTGCACTACGGAAATCGTTGCAAACTACCTTCAGAAACATATCGTTTACAGGAAAAGAAAGATATTCTTCGGCGACGGGAAAGCGGAATCCATACTCAACCTCATCGGCAGCCGCCACAAGGATGAGAAATTCCTCATAACGGTCAGCGACTCCGGCAGCAAAGATACCATAACCCGCCTGTTCGAAGCCAACGGACTGAGTTTCACCACAGGGGTGTTCGTGAAGTCCGTACCTCAGGATTTGACCGGGGTGGATCTGCATTCCTATGATGCGGTGGTCGTCTTCAATGCCGCTGACATCAAATCCCTCTATTCCAACTTTCCGGAATTCAAACAGGGGGACATCAAGTTCATAAGTTACGGAAATTCCGTGGTGAAAGCTATGGAGGAAGCCGGACTTGGCATAGAGATTTCGGCTCCGACCCCTGACATACCGTCAATTTCAAAAGCGCTCGAAAATTACCTCAGCAATCACTGATGACTGGCTGCCCTCAGACATTTTCCAAAAAGGAGAGACTGTGTGGGCAAAGGAAGACTTCCGCCCTGCTGTCAAAGGGGAGATATGGCAATGAGTCTATGCTGAGGTACTGTTTCAGGGCATCGGAAGAGTGCTCGAGGCTGATGGTTTCAGTGCCGAAACGCCTGTTCAGGAGGGCGGTCAGGCGCAATCTGCTCAAAAGGCGCATACGCGAGAGTTTCCGCAGGCAGAAATTCATTCTGGATGGGACTCCGGCAGATTTGCTCATAATATGGAACAGCAAGGAGACAGGCAGTTACGCCCAGGTCTATGCTGCCGTCGGGGCGATTCTGGAAAAAATAGCACACCAGTTGGACAAATGAAAGGAAAACTTCAGTCCAGGGCATTCCTGCGCAAGGTGGCAATTGCCCCGTTTATCTTCCTGATTCGCTTCTACCAGGTCTGCATATCGCCGTTGAAACCACCGTCCTGCCGGTTCACACCCACCTGTTCACAATATGCGCTTGAGGCTTTCCGGAAATACGGACCGTTCAAGGGACTCTACCTCACTGTCCGCAGGTTGCTCCGTTGTCATCCCTGGGGAGGGCAAGGGTATGATCCGGTTCCATAATCGGGCAAAAAACGGATGTTGCTTTAGTAAAAATGAACAAAATGAACTAAAACAACACAAAAAACAACACGACAAACAACTTGGAGACGCATTTTATATGCGACATTTGCAATCAGAAAACTATTCAAATATTTGCGGCTCTTCTATATGTGCAAATCCAATCTCCAATCTGCCGCAAAAAAATTTAGGTCTCGTCGGATGACGGGACCTAAATTTTTTTTCGACAGATTGGAGACGGGCCAAAAATTTTTTTTGCCCCATTCTCTATGCCTAGGGGCTCTGCCCCTATTATACCCTGCGGCTCCGCCTTCCGTATTTGCCTTTGGCAAATACACGGCTCCCGCCGTCGCGCTGGTGCGCGAGACACTTGCACTTTTCTTGACTCGTCGGATGACGGGACCTAAATTTTTTTCGACAGATTGGAGACGGGGAGTGTCTGACTGGGCAAGTTGAAAAGAAAAGATTCCGAACTTTTACCGGAGGTCGAAACTCGTCCAACACGTCATTGCCGGCTTGACCGGCAATCTTTTTCATCGAGATACCCGGTCGGAGCCGGGTATGACGGAAGAAAGTCAGAATCGGCTATGGCGAAAGAAAGACGGAATCGGGTATGACGGAAGAAAGTCAGTGACGGGTATGAACAGGAAAAAGTCGGTGACGGATGACGGAAAAAGTCAGAACCGGATTGCATCATTTGCCGTCATTGCCGGCTTGACCGGCAATCTTCTTCATCGAGATACCCGGTCGGGGCCGGGTATGACGCAAGGAAGTCGGAATCGGGTATGAACGGAAGAAAGTCAGTGACGGGTATGAACAGGAAAAAGTCGGTGACGGATGACGGAAAAAGTCAGAACCGGATTGCATCATTTGCCGTCATTGCCGGCTTGACCGGCAATCTTCTTCATCGAGATACCCGGTCGGAGCCGGGTATGACGAAAGGAAGTCAGAATCGGGTATGACGAAAGAAAGTCGGAATCGGGTATGAACGGGAAAAAGTCGGGGCCGGGT
The DNA here is from genome assembly GCA_051878255.1 of Candidatus Cryptobacteroides sp. GTDB lineage: Bacteria > Bacteroidota > Bacteroidia > Bacteroidales > UBA932 > Cryptobacteroides. Next base: position 4,893 of record JBJEJT010000424.1, read on the forward strand.
ATGAAGAAAGGAAGTCAGAATCGGGTATGGCGAAAGAAACACGGAATCGGGTATGACGGAAGAAATCCGGACACCCGACCGGACCGGTATGATGACAGGGGCTGAAGAGCCAAGGTTATTGAATACTGTTGATGGTATTGGCTTTGACTTTCAGATATCCGGAATCTCCCGCTATCTTATATCTGTAATTGCTCCAATCAGCAGGTTCATCCTTGATGACCATATCCTGACCGGTGTCATTGGTGACATACGGAGAAATCATCTCCTGCCAACTCCCGATACGTGAAACCGCAGAACTGTAATCCATCAGCCCATACTCGGGACTCACCAACTCCTTCAGGCAATCCACATAAATCTTCTTGTATTCCGGTATCTTCAGAAGCCTCTCGATAAGGGTCCCACGGTCGCCCCAATCCAGAGGATTCCTGGTCGCAGGGTCGTAGCAGTTGCTCGTGCCAAGAGTGTTGTCATAATCGTATGGTATCATATACACCTTGTAATCATATAAATCCTGGCTGTTGAAATACAGATAGTAGTTGTTCCCATTGTTCCAGTAGTCGTCCCACATCCCCGTGGCGACATTCACGGCATAAGTCCTGAGCAGGAGTTCCACGTCACACACATCCGGTATCCAATTCTTGAAACTCTCATCTCCCTTGCCATTGAGTTTCTTGATGAAATCCACAAGTTGGGCTTTCGCAGTGGCAAAATCCGCCCCGGTCTCCTTAAGCTCATAGGTATATTCGTGGATATTGTCATCCTGACCGAAAAGATTGTCATCGGTGGATTTCAGTTCGGCAGGTCCCTGCACCCAGGTACATTTCCACAGATTGCCGGTGGCATCCCCGAACTTGTCCTCACGCCTTTCCAGATACTTGTTGTCATAGGGTTCGATCATAGTGTAAACACCGAAATACGCCGGCTTGCTGTCCCCCTCGACCTGGATGGACACCCGGCAATACGACTCACAAGCGGCTGTCCAGACTCCTGCCCTCCTGAAAAGGTCGAAGCAGAAAGGCTCACGGACATAAGAGGGGTCGTTATTGAACCACTTGAGGTTCATCTTGTTGATTCCCTTGATTTTGTGTTCCTTGTCCTTGTAGTATTTCCGGAAATTCAGACCGATGTGGAAATGGTTCCAGTCGGCATTGTCCACCACGTGGGGACCGCTACCGCTTTCCGGACGGCGGCGGGACGTATTTCCCCGAAGTCTCATTCCGGCTTCACTGACAGAATGGACATCCTCCCCTTTCTGAAACCGCACATCGCACTTGACATATTCCTTGGTCTTGTTGTCCTTGTCGTAATAGTCCAGAAGAGTATTCCACTCATCCAGAGGCACGGTCAAGGTGATGTGAGGCAATGCCGACATATCCCAGACGTATGCCGGATCCTCGTTGGCGGATGGTGATGAGGGATCTTCCGGCTGGACGGGGGAAGCAGGCTCCCTCATATCGTCCGGAGTCCACATCGTGCCGGTACAAGACATCATTGAAAAGACCAGAATCGATAAGGTTGTCAGTTTCAGTATTTCATTCATTGCAGAAAAATTTCGTGCAAATTTAGACAAGGTATCCGAATATCATAAATAAAACGGATGAATTGCCTGATTTTTGCTATATTTGGCGGGTTTGAAATAATGAAACGAAACAAACAAATCAAAAGAACAATGAAAAAATCGGTATTATTAATGTACTCGGCTATTGTGGCCACAATGGTTTCCTGCACCGTGGATACGACCCCGAAAGGTGTAGCACCTGCATCCAATGAGATCACACTTGATACGGACCTCTCCGACCTCCGCATCGGAGAGACAATTACCGCCACAATGGTAATCCCTACGGGAGGTCAGAACATAATGAGCGAAGAAAGAGGATGGAAATTGGACGGCGACGTACTATTCGTTGCACCTTACACTCCGACCGCGTTTTTTCCTAATATTATTTCCGTAAAGGAAGAAGGAGGCAAATCCATATTTGTATTCTATTGTGAAGATCCAGGTGAACATTCAATCGTCTATTACACTCGCTACAACTGGAAGGGACTTACTGACGGATCGTCCTACAAAGACGTGGAAGTGACCAAGACCATTACCGCCATAGAAGGGGACATCTACGGCA